>CAYOZF010000007.1:0-26581 GCA_964408385.1 uncultured Candidatus Saccharibacteria bacterium
ACTATTCAAACTTATTCTGATATTACTACAAATAAACATTTTAATCAACAAAAAGTTCTAACGTCCACGTTAGGGTAGTTAAATTTAAGTTTAAAATTTAAGAGCTCCCCGATCCAAAGACTATTATAACTATAATGCAAGATATGGCTTATATGAGAGATCTTAAAGATAAGCTGGAGTATATAAGACAGCTTTGTAAATCATTGGATTATAATATAGAAGCAGTTAATTAGAGTCTTTATTATTTGATTCCTTATTCTCTTTAGACCAATAATAGTATTCTAATAGTATCTCTGCTAATCTCTCTGCTACTATATCTGTAGCATCTTCTTTTTCCTCTTTAGGTTTCTTTTTCATTAGTTAAGTATAACGCGCTAAGAATATGCGCCAAGAAGGGAGAAATTGCTTTATAGGATAATAAAAAGCCACGACACTAAAAAGTATTGTGGCTTTTGCTTTTAAAATAATTATCCCCATTCAATTGTAGCTGGCGGTTTATCCGAAGTTCTATAAACTACAGCTCCTACTTCTCGCACTTCGTTAGTAATTATCTGAGAAACCCGTTTCAGGAAATCTCCGGGGAACACAACTGCCTGAGCAGTAAAACCATTTACACTCCAAACAGCCCATAAAGCTACAACACAACCGGTGACTGCGTCATCTCCCTTAGTGCAAGTAGTGGTTGAATTAGTCACTACTGCGCCAGCTTGCCATACGGTATCGTAAAGATTCCAATTCCGTAGTTCTCTAATATAGATTCCGTCAATCTGACGAGCGATTTTTAACTTAGTAGCTGTTACTCCCCCTAAAATCCTTATTGCTAAACCAGGGCCAGGAAAAGGATGGCGCGTAAGAAGAGTTTCAGGGACATGTATTGAACGACCAACATTACGAGCAGTATCTTTTACGCAATCGTCTAAAGGAGTAAGTTCCTCTACGGAAAAATTCAAATCTACATTATGGTGAAGCTTAATCTGAGCCTTTCTAACTTTTAGGTCATATCCCTTACCGCTTTCTGAAATATCCGTATAAAGCGTGCCTTGAACTATAAAGCTTGCTCCAAAAATCTTTGCCTCTTTTTCAAGTACATCTTTATAAACACTGCGTATCGCTATTCTCTTTTTAGGCATTGTTCGCTTACCTTTTAAGGCTTTTAAAAACTCCTTAGTTGCATCAACGATCTTTAAATCAATCCAATCCTGGTTGCTGAAATAAGTTAGAACATGAGCTTCATCATCAGGCCGGTCAATCCCTTTTATATAAATTCCTCTCAATTGTCCTTTCTTATTAGATAAAGCAGACTTTAAAAGATAAGCAGTTGTAGAAGAGTCAGAACCACCAGAAATAGCCAATAATACTTTTTTATTGCCTATTTTCTCTCGTAATTCTGCTATCTTCCTTTTAGCTTCCTTTTCTGCAGGATATCTATCCTCAGCCTTGCAAATCTTGAAACAGAAATTTTCAAACATCTGGGGTCCGTAGATAGTATCTGATACTTCAGGATGGAACTGGACTCCCCATAAATGTTTGTAATTCCCAGCAGCTATAGGCGAATTCTCTGTTTTAGCCAAAATCCTGAGATTCTGTTCTTTATCCATCTCTACTCTGTCGCCATGGCTTTCTAAAACGGGCGTATCGTTCTTACAGGCTTCAAAGAGAAGCGGATTATTAATAATAGACAGCTTGTGTGTGCCGAATTCCCGCTTATCTGCTCTTTCAATGGGACAACCAATATGATGAGCCCACAATTGAAAACCCAGACAAATACCTAAAACTGGTATTTGTAAATCGAATATACTTTTATCGAATACTGGCGGATCCTGATAAATAGATACAGGTCCTCCTGAAATTATTAAACCAGTTGGTTTAATTTTTCTTACATCTGCTGCGTTTACTCCACCGGAGTCAACTACTAAACAAAATACTCCTAACCTCTCCAATGCTTGTTTTATCAAGTGATCAAATTGACTACCTAAAGAGAATAATAAGAAAAGCTCCTTTGTTTTACGAAGCGTTTTTTCTTCTTCAATTTCCCGAAGTGTCTGCTCATTAACGCTCTTCAATGTACGAATCATGAAATCACCTCCCTCTTTCTTTTCTAATTGGGGTCTTATTTAAATGAAATGAACTAATACAATGCTTTTTATTAGCATGTTATGTGATGTTAGTCAATATCACGCGCAGGGAGTTTAAAACAAAGAGGGGAAAATTGCTTTATAGTGTAAATAAAAATGGCTCAAGATATATGTCTTGAGCCACCAGCTTTCATATAGTGTAACATTTTTATGTTTTTTCCGTCATACCTGTAAGAAGAAATTCCCTTGTCTTTTTGGGCTAAAAGAAAAAGACGGCCGGAGCTATTTATGCGAAAACCTAACTAAGTTAAAACACAAATAGCCTTAAAGGCGGGTGCTCGCAGGGTCATAGGCCTTGCGAAATCCCAAGTAGCGAGGTCCAGTTTTAGAAGATATACTAAAATGAAGACCTACGAGCTCCGGCCTTTAAGGCTTTTTTATTAGATGTAATCTTTTTGAAACAAAAATTTTATCTATAAGATTCTTGTCTCAAGAAGGTTATAATTAAAGTCCGCTCTTCTTGAACAAAATAGTCGATAATGTTGGACAAAACAGCTCTTTTACAACATTATGGGAAAAACATTTGTAGCCGATGGCTATGTTTTCGCTCAATGTATAAAAAGGAATGGCATTGAAACTTGCAAAAAAGACGGTAAATACTATAAGTTTCCTTTTTATCTAAAAAGTGAAAAACAGAAAACCTCTTCTGATGAAGAGGTCCCTGATGAGGATTTAACCTCATAACAACCACAGAAAGGTCATCTATTTAGGATGGCTTTTCTGTTCTTAATTTATTATAACAGTAATTTAAAGGTATAGCCTGTGGAAAAAGCTTTGTCAATCACGATAAACCTTTTCTTTAGCTTTTATTTCTGAAACCTCTCTTGAATAATTTATACCAAGATTATCACTAAACTCTATATAGTATTTAACAGAAGATAAATGATTTTTAATATGATCTAATAATTCTTCCTCTAAATTATGTAAACTGTATTCTAACTCTATCCTTTGAAAACCCCCACCTGGTAAAAATATCGCTCCACCACGATCAATAATCGTCGTATCATAAATTTCAATTCCTCCTTTCTCTTCTATTTTTTTATCATGCCTCTCTTTTGTGATAGGAAAAAATTTATATTTAAAATTATCATCAGTAAATTCTAATATCAGAGTTGGTTTGGTTATACTTCCATTAGCAGAGCTCTTATTATAAATATCGAATAACAATTTAAAATCTAAAAAAATCTGATTATCATCACCTTCTTTTATTCTTTCTAAAAACCACTGTTCTAAAAAATAAGTGCCTAAAACAACGTTAGATACTTTAATATCTGAAATTACTTGTTTAGCAGTTAACTTCGTTATTTTAAACGTAAAATAAACATATAACGCTGTGATGATTACTAAGACTATAGTGGTAAAAATTTGAATTACACCACTATTAAAATTCAAAAAATTTAGAATATCTTCGATTTTCATGATTAAATGTCATCTTTTAAAAACCGCTGCTATACCAGTTCCTGTAGCTACTAAAGTTAAGGCATAAACAACATCTTTCCAATATTCGGAATCTAATATGCCAATCATAAACAAAGCCACTATAGCTAAAATTGTATTAAAAAACATAACATCCCAAGCATTTCTTTTTCTATTTATCCAAAAATTAAGCCCAGCTAATAGTAAAATTATAATTAAAAATATTATTTCCATAAATTTGAAATTAAATTATTAAAAATTATATTGCCAATAAGGTTGCCATTTAAAAGGCTTGGATAAACATTCTTCTAGAGTTTTATTATTAACCAGTGTATCTAAACCAAATTGAGTAGCCCGGTGACCAACAACTAGAACTATTTTATCTGAATGTTTCTCTTTTAATTCTTTATAGAAATCGTGAATCCTTACCATGGCCTGCTCATAACTTTCTCCATTAGGAAAAGGTTCTTTTATTCTCTCTTTTTTCATATAACCTACAATGTCGCTAGGCTTGCCATTAAAATCCCCGTAATTAAGCTCTCTTAACCTTTTATCTATAGTAATAGGATATTTATCATCAAAAGCTATTTTAACTGTATCTAGTGCCCTCTTTAAATCAGAACAGCATATCAAATCTATCTTAATATCCTTGAATCGTTCTCCCATCTCTTTAGATTGTTGAATACCTAACTCAGACAACTCAACATCTTTCCAACCAGAAGCTATTTCTGCTTCATTGTCTTTTGTTGTTGAATGGGCTGCAAAATATATTTTCATATTCGTTTATTGATATCATTTTTAATTATCGTCATAACTGCTTAAAAGCTCTACCTTCATTGATGCCTTAACGCCCGGAAAAAGATTATCTACGCTAACGTTATAAAGAATAGAGAGCTTAAACATATTTATAACATCTGGTATGCGAACGCCATTTTCCCATCTTGATATATTAGTAGGGTCTTTAAGGCCAAGTATTTGAGCAACATCTTGTTGCTTTAATCCTCTCTTCTTCCTATATTTTTTGAGGTTGTTGAGATATTTCTTAGTCATGTTTATGTATTCTTAATTCCAGAATACCTAACTAAAAAGCTCTCAACAAGGTAGGCAAATTTGTCTTATAATGCAAGTTCTGTGAATTATGATTTGCCGGTATCTACTGTTCTTATTTAGAATGTTGCCTCCAAAGGCAAGTGCTCCGGGGACAGGACTCGAACCTTCCTCATAATCTCTGGCATTTAGGACAGAAATGAGCAGTCCTCCCTCCTATTTTCTTTCTTTTTATCTTACTACCACACCTCTGACATTTATCTCTTTGATAAGCTTTTCTTTCCTTTTCAAAGAATCCTTTCTCTCCCTTAGTATCCCTGTAATCAGAAATACTAGTTCCTTTTAATTTTACTGCCTTTTTCAATACCTTCTTAATATTATTAAATATTAATCTAAGCTCTTTATCTGTTAATTTTAAAGCATCTTTAAAGGGATTAACTTTAGACTCCCATAAAATCTCATCTGAATATATATTGCCTATTCCAGCAATAACCTTCTGGTCCATTAAAATCTGCTTTATCTTTCCCTTTTTAAGAACCTTTTTAAACTTATTAAAGGTTATATCTAAAGCTTCTGGTCCTAAAGAATCCAGCTCTTTTAATAACTCTTTTGTCTTCCATAATTCAACCTTGGCAAACTTTCTTAAATCAGAAAGAGCTAATACCTTATTATTATCTAAAAAGAACTTCAAATGAATGTACTGATTAACCTTATCTTTTTTCCAGTCTCCGTATAAAAGATGACCAGTCATTTTCTGATGGATTAAAAGAGAATAGCCTTCTGACAACTCAATTACAATATTTTTGCCCCTGCGCCAGATCTTTTTAATCTTCTTGCTTTTAATCTTTTTCTTAAACTTGTTAAAACCTGGCTTTTTAACAGTCTTCTTAGTATCAGTCCAAACATCAATAAAGGTCCTGTTAAGGACCTTTTGCAAACCTCTTATTGTTGTTTCTACTTCTGGAAGCTCTGGCATCTTATTTTAAGACAGATCTTATCTTCTCCATAATCTCAGCTGGAGTAAAGTGGGCTTTAATCAAATAATCATTAGCTCCCATTTCCAAACCCTTCTCAATATCATCTTTCTGGCCGAGATTTGAGAGAATAATAACTGGTATCTGATTAGTAGCTGGGTCTGATTTCATCTTGGCTAAAACCTCAAACCCGTCTACGCCTGGCAGAATTAAATCAAGCAAAACCAAATCAGGCTTCTCTTTTTTAATGCTCTCAGCCCCTTTTTCTCCATCTACTGCTTCAATAACATCATAGCCCTCTTTCATAATCTTCTGAGCAATTAATTCCCTGAGAAACTTGTCATCTTCAACTACTAAGATTTTCTTTGCCATAGATTAGATACAAATGATATTCTTAATATCATCAGCTATTAATTTATTATATCTCTTTTATTGGAATAGTAAAGTAAAAAGTTGTTCCTTTGTTCTTCTTAGATTCAAACCAGATCTTTCCGCAGTGAGCCTCAATAATGCTCTTGGCTATGAATAACCCCAGACCTGCTCCTCTGATATCCTTCTTTATCACATTAGCGCCTCTAAAGAACTTGGTAAACACCTTTTTCTGCTGGCTCTTGCTAATGCCCATACCCTGATCCTTAATACTCACCCTTATATTCTTTTTATCACGATTCAAAGAAATTGTCACCATCTTGCCTGAAGGGCTGTATTTAATAGCATTGTCCAGGATATTGTTAACTGCCACCCTAATCTTGCTGGCATCCAACAACAGTTTGGATGGTTTTTTTACTACTTTAAACTTAATTCTAATCTTCTTGGCTACAGCTGTTTTCTTAAAAGAATTTATTGTTATCTGAATCAACTCCTTAATATCAGTCGGGCTCTTCTCATAGAGATACTTGCCTTCTTCAATCTTAGCAACATCCAAAAGATTAGTTATGAGCTGAATCATTCTTTCATTTGACTTGTAAGCGTCTGAAAGAAAATCCTTTTGTTCTTTATTGATCGGGCCTAATTCTCCATCAACAACCATCTTAAGAATCCATTTGATTGCTGAAAGAGGGGTTCTTAACTGATGAGCACTTAAAAAAACAAACTCGCTCTTCATTTCTTCAATTAACTTCTCCTTGCTAACATCATGAAGAATAACCAATGTCCCGGTTCTTTTTTTCTCTCTCATTAGAGGAGCAGTTGTCATTTCTAAAACCAGGTTCTCTCCTACTTTAAAACTCTGGCGGAAGGCTTTCTTTTTATTCCTAAAAATATCCACCAACATTTTCAAAGAAGCCACTCTGGCTAGCTTTAAGATAGATTTTCCCGTAATGTTGTTTCCCTTAATACCAAGGAAATTCTCTGCCTGGGGATTAATCAAAGCCAGATTATTCTTCTGGTCAAATACCATTATACCGTCGCTGAAATTATTGACAATAGCTAAAATCCTGTTTCTCTGCTCTTCTGCTTCTTCCTGGGCCTGTTTAAGCTCTTTTAAAGCTTTAATCAGGGCTTTCTGGGGATTTTTTAAAACCTTTAGTTTTTCAAAACACTCTTTGGCTGATATTTCAGCAAAGCTTTTTGTTTTTTTCTTTCTCATTATTTTTTAAGTATCTTTTCAATTCTCTCAACTATCTCTGCCGGGGTAAAATGCGCCTTGATTAAATAATCATCAGCTCCCATTTTCAAGGCTTTTTCAATCTGGCTGGCTTCTCCAAGATTAGATATGACAATCACTGGAATCCTGGAAAGCTCGGGGTCGCTCTTCAGATTAGCTAAAACTTCAAACCCGTCCATTTCCGGCAGAATAAGATCTAAAAGGATTAAATCTATTTTCTGGTTCTTAACAATATCTAAACCCTGCTTTCCATCTAAAGCCTCAATAACATCATAGTTCTCACTACTAAGCTTCTTATTGATAATCTTCATAAGAAACTTATCATCCTCAATAACTAAAATTTTCTTAGGCATGTTAATAAAAATCTCCTCTTAAAAATTGGCCAAATTTTTCTTTGACAGGAATAGTAAAATAAAAAGTTGTTCCTTTATTTTCTTCGGAATCAAACCAGATTCTTCCCTCATGAGCCTCAATGATATTCTTAGCAATGTATAATCCCAAACCAGTTCCCTCAGTATCCATTCTCCTTATATTTTCAGCCCTAAAGAACTTGGTGAATACTCTTTCCTGCTCATTAAAAGGAATGCCCAAACCAGTATCTTTTATCTCAACCTGGACTTGCTTCTTACTGCCAAAACAAGCAATTGTAATCTTTCCCCCTGCTAATGTATATCTTAAAGCATTATCAAAAATATTTCCAATAGCAATCTTGATTTTCTCCTTATCCAGCATTAATTTGGGCAAAGGAGTCTGGGATCTCTTAAATTCAACTCTAAGCCTTCTATTGTCTGATATGTTCTTGTTTTCTTCTATTATAGACTGAATAATCTCTTCCATATCAGTTAGTTCGGTTTTAGAAATATACTTCCCTTCTTCAATTTGAGCCAAATCAAGCAGATCTCTTACCAAACTAATTACCCTGTCATTGGTAATATAGGCTGTTTCTATGGCTTTCTTCTGCTCTGTATTCAAATCTCCTATGTCTCCACTCATTAAAGACTGGAGAGACCATTTTACTGCAGAAGTCGGGGTTCTTAACTGATGAGCTGCCAAAGTAACGAATTCGCTTTTCATCTTATCAGACAACCTCTCCCTGGTAACATCGTGAAGAATGACTAGGGTGCTTATCTTCTCTCCTTCACTCATTACTGAAACACTAGTAACCTGAAGAATAAAGTTTTCTCTGATTTCAAGGTCTTGACGATAACATTCTTTAATTCCTCCGCCTAAAAAAGTAACTAAAGGCTTAAAGCTCCTGAATCTGGTTAGATGAAGAATAGACTTATCTAAAATATCTTCTTGTCTTACTTCAAAGAACTTCTCAACCCGAGGGTTAGCCAAGACAACCTTGTTATCTCTGTCAAAAATCAAAAGCCCGTCAATAAGATAATCTGTTATTGTTAAATCTCCAATATTATGATTAACGTTATTCTGCTTTTTCTTTTTCCAGAACATTATAATAGAGTTAGGTTCTTTTTAGGGTCTTTTTCAGATAATCTTTGGATAAGAGTCTTGAATCCATACTTCTTTAGAACTTTAAGCATCTTATCTTTATTATAGTCCTTCCAAAGGCTTTTTTCCAAGTTAAAATCAAGGGGGACATCCAGTTTTATCTGACCGAGCATTCTGGAAACATAGGCCTGCTCTTTGGAATCTTCTAATTTTCTCTTTAAAGGATCGGAAATATTCCCTAGCTCATCATAAATATTATCCAGAGACCCAAACTGCTTAATTAAAGAAATAGCTGTTTTCTCTCCTATTCCCTTGACTCCGGGTATATTGTCAGAAGGATCTCCCCTTAAGGCCTTAAAGTCTATTAACTGCTTGGGAGACAAGCCGTCGTACTTTTCTTTGACTCCATCTTCATCATAGAGAACAGTATCTTTAACCCCTTTTCTTAAAGCATAAACTTTAATATTTTTATCAACCAGCTGTAAAGCATCCATGTCTCCGGTCAGAATAATTGTTTCCAATCGAGGATAAATTTGCTTTTTACAAGCTGTTTTAGCGATAGTTCCAATAAGGTCGTCGGCTTCAAATCCTTTCTTCTCAAAAATCCTTATATTAAAATCCTCTAAAACCTTCTTAACCTTGGGAATCTGCGCATAAAGCTCATCCGGGGCCTTTTCTCTATTAGCTTTGTATAATTTATACTTCTGATGCCTGAAAGTAGGAGCCGGGAAGTCAAAAGCAGCTACAATATAGTCTGGCTTGAATTCTTTAATAGTCTTAAAGAAAGCCAATAAAAAACCATAGATAGCATTCACTAGTTCTCCTTTCTTGGTCTTTAAAGGAGGTAAAGCATGAAAGGCTCTATGGATTATGGCATTAGCATCAATAACAATTAACCTCTTCATAATACTTAATCTTAACAGAATAAATAATAAAAGGCGATTACTCGCCTTTTATTATTTCTCTAGAAAACTCATCTATAAGTTTAAACTTAAGCCATATAGTATCTTTAGGCATTATTTTCTTAATCTTGTCAGCCCATTCTATAGCCACTATATTCTGGGAATTACTAATTATCTCTTTAAACCCTAAATCAAGAATCTCTTTAGGACTCTTAATCCTGTAGCAGTCAATATGATAAAAGTTCTTATCTTTTATCTTAAATCTCTTTAGAATAACAAAAGTGGGGCTAAGGATTCTGTCTTTAATGCCTAATCCTTTACCAAATCCCTGGATAAAAGTAGTCTTGCCTGAACCAAGATTTCCTTTTAAGCCAAGAATAAAGGGTCTCTTAGATTTCAGGGCCTTCTTAGCCAAACCAAGAGCTATTTTATTTGTTTGCTTTAGGCTTTTACTAAGCATATAGTTGACTTAATCCTTGGAATAAGATAAATTGGAATAAGTATTTATTACATCATAGCAATATAAGATGCAACAAGCAAAGAGAATAATAGGAGAGGTTGTAATTCCCCAGAAGGTTGTTGACAGCGTTCAGGGAAAGGTCAAGGATATAGCCAGCTTTAAGAAAACAATTGAAGCTAATTTTGATAAAAATACAACCGAACTTATCCAGATTATTTTAGTAGGAGCAATATATCTAGATTCTTCTGATATTCATATTGAGCCCGAAGAGGAACAAACAAAGTTCAGGCTGAGAATGGACGGCATACTCCAGGATGTTTTAGAAGTAGATCTTAAGCTCTACAAGGCTATTGTTTCTAGAATAAAATTATTATCCAAGCTGAAATTAAATGTGAGCGACCGGCCCCAAGATGGTCGCTTTTCTATTTTATTGGAAGATATTCCTATTGATATCAGGACTTCTATCTTGCCAGCTGAATATGGAGAATCAGTAGTAATGAGAATCTTAAACCCTAAAAACCTAATAAGCACAGACAAGCTTGGCTTGAGGCCTGATTTGGAAAAAGTGTTCAACAAAGAGATTAAGAAGCCTAATGGTATGATTATTGTTACTGGACCGACTGGTTCAGGAAAAACTACTACTCTTTATGCTGTTTTGAAAAAACTTAATAGTCCTGAAGTTAAAATTATTACTATTGAAGACCCAATTGAATACCATTTGGAAGGAATCTCCCAGACCCAGGTTGATAAAAGTAAGGGTTATGATTTTGCCAGCGGCTTAAGATCAATAATGAGACAAGACCCTGATATAGTCTTGGTTGGAGAAATAAGAGACTTGGAAACAGCTCAAATTGCTCTTCAGGCTTCTTTGACCGGCCACTTGGTTCTAAGCACCCTGCACACTAATGATGCTGCTGGAACTATAGCCCGGCTCCAGGCCTTGGGAGAAAAAGCAATTAACATCTCTCCGGCAATAAATATAGCTATTGCCCAAAGACTAGTTAGAAAAGTCTGCAAAAAGTGCGTTAAATATGAAAAACCCTCTCCCGAAGAAATAAAAGAAATAGAAAAGATGCTGAAAACCATTCCCAAGGAGGTAAAAGTTCCAAAAATAGATTCTAAATTAAAAATTGCCAGAGCTAAAGGATGCAAGGAGTGCAATAACACCGGGTATAAAGGAAGATTAGGAATCTTTGAATTCTTCTTAGTTGATGATGAAATGGAAAAATTCATCTTAACCAGTCCTTCTATTGTAGCGATGAGAGACCTAGCCAAGAAAAAAGGCATGCTTTCAACACGCCAGGACGGGTTTATTAAAGTAGCTGAAGGATTAACCACTATTGAAGAAATAGAAAGGGTGTCTGGAGAGTAAAAAAACAGACCTAAGGCTGGGGGGCACTTAAGCTTAGGAACAAAAGTTAAGAACTTTCTCGAGGTGTGGTTTCGCTCTCGCCAAACCATCCATCTGCAGAAAACTCCAAGCCCCCAGCCCTAGATCTATTTTTACAATACCTCCATTTTAATACATTATGAAGAATTTGTCAAGGGCTTTTATCGTCTTAATCCTCTTGTTCCCCTCTATTGCTCAAACTGTTATTATCAATGAAGTAGCCTGGATGGGAACTGAAACTTCATATAATGATGAATGGATTGAATTATATAATGATTCATCAGAAAATATAAGTTTGGAAGGATGGATTTTAAAAGCTGATGATGGAACCCCGGAAATAAATCTCCAAGGAACAATCCCTGCTAAGGGATTTTATTTATTAGAAAGAACTGATGATGAAACAATACCAGATATTCCAGCTGATTTAATCTATACAGGAGCTTTAGGAAACAATGGAGAGAATCTAAAATTATATAATAATGAAAACTTAATAGATGAAATCATCTGTTTAGAAGGCTGGCCAGGAGGAGACAACCAGACTAAACAAACAATGCAGAGAATTGATTCTCAATGGCAGGATGCTAATCCAACTCCTAAAAATAGTAATATTGAAGTGCTAGAACAATCTGAAGAAGTTGTCTCAGAAGAACCAGAAATAATTACAAAAGATGAATCTGCTCCTTTAATACAAACTTATCCAAAGAATATTACATTCACTGAAATAGTTCCTTCTCCAGAAGGGCCCGATGATGAGAATGAATGGATTGAGATATATAGTAATAATGAGTTTGAAATAGACTTGTCTGGTTGGGTTATTAAAGACAGCTTAGGCAGAACAACAGAATATATTCTAAGCGCTAGAATCCCTGCTTTTTCTTATCTTATTCTAAAAAGACCAGAAACAAAGATTACTTTAAATAATGACGGAGATAAATTAACGCTTCTAAACCCCGATAAGGAAATAATAGACTCAGTAGAGTTTGGAAAAGCTGTTCAGGGAGAATCATACATTAAGACTCCATCTGGCTGGGCTTGGACAACAGCCTTAACTCCGGAAAAAGAAAACATTACAACGGATGTATCTTCTATAGACTCTTCAATCAATCAAAAGGTTGACTTAAGCAAAACAATCCCCTTAAGTCAATCTTCTCAAAAGAATATTTTCCTAACTGCTCTTATAGTTGCTATTTTATCAGGAATAGCTTTCTTGATTATCAAGCATAATCTAAAAGCTTTTTGGTATTAAAAGTTATAATCCCGGATTATAACTATCTTGGGGTTAAAACCAATATTCCTTCGTTAAGATATTTCATTATCCTGGTATAGCCGTTCAAAGCATGACAAACTGAATCAGTTCTTATATATTTTGTTTCTTTATTCCAATAAACTCCTCCTAAAGCTTTTTCAGGGTTCTTTAAAGAAGAACTATTATCTTCTGAATAAGTATACTGAATAATCCATCTGATAATATTAACTACTGCTTGCTTGTATTTCTCGCAGTCAGTTCTTTTCTCTTCCAAGCAGAAGGTATAAGTATCTGTCATTACTTCTGATATCCAGCCATTCCCGCTGGTAGAGTAAGCTCCTCCTATTCTGCCATAGTTTAAAACATCTTCAGGATCTTTAAACTGATTAGTAATAACCTGAGAGCTTAGTTCAAAAACAATGTCTTTATAATAATCATCCTTGTTAACCTTATAGAAATCCATTAAAGACATTACTATCCAGGAGTTAGATATAGGGTTCTTGGTTCTGTATTCCCCTACAACATATTGCCTTCCAGCATCTTCATATTTCTGAGCAAAATGCTTGGCAATCTTTTCTGCTCCATTATAATACTTCTCAATCTTTGTATGAGCATAAAGCTTGGACAGGGCAGAAAGGCATTGACCATTATATAATAAAGATTCCTTATTTCCAGACAACCACTTGTCCTCAGAATATCTGGCATAGGGTTTAATAACCCCATCCTCTCTCTGCATTGTTAAGATCCAGTCTCCAGCCAGCTTAGCTGATTCCAGATATCTTTCTTCTCCAGTTATCTCATGCAGTCTTAATAAGGTAAAAATGCTTAAACCAGCTGTTCCCACAACATATCTTTGTTCTTTTTCCTTTTTATACCAATTATAGGAATAGTTAAAAGCTCCATAAACTGGAACGCTTTCATCCTTATTCTGCATAAAAAGCAGGAAGTCCCCCCAATCAGAAAGATGGTTTAGGATTTTAGGGTCTTGGTCATAATCATATATATATAGGAAGGTGTATATTATTGAAGCAGAATAAACAGCATGAAGCTCTTCTCCTAAATAATCCCATTCTGCTTCATATCTTTTGTAAAAACCATGCTCTCTTGGATCCTCCATTCTGTATAAAAACTCTTTTCCCTGGCTAATCTTCTCAGCAATCAAGGCTTTATCTACTTGCCTGATGATAACTACATCATTAATCATTTCCAAAGAATCTTGTTTTGGCTCTTCAGAAGGCTCTCCAGGAATCTCTTTCGGCTCTTTAACCAAATCTCTGTATGATACTTCTGAAGCCTTAATCTTGTCTATCTGGTTAAAAGTAAAAAAACCATTGTAAATAACTAAAGAAAAAGCTATTAAGAAAGCTGCTAAAAAGATATTAAAATAGAGAAAACTCTTATTCATAGTCCAATTTTACAAAATTTATTCGCTAATGTATAGTAAAAATATGAGTGGTCACAGTCATTTTGCCAGTATAAAGCATAAGAAAGGAAGAGCTGATGAAGCACGGGGAAAGGCCTTTTCTAAAATGGTCCGTCTTATTATTATTGCTGCTAAGGAAGGAGGCGGTGATCCAGATTCTAATTCTAAATTAAGATTAGCTGTTGACCAGGCCAAATCCCTGAATATGCCCAAGGATAACATAGAAAGGGCTATAAAGAAAGGCACAGGAGAGCTTGATTCAGAAAAATTAGAAGAAGCAAGTTTTGAAGCTTACGGACCAGGAGGAGTAGCCATTATTATTGAAGCTATTACTGATAATAAAAACAGAACCTTAGGGGAAATAAAGAATCTCCTAGGCCAGTACAACGGGAAGTTAGCCGGAGAAGGTTCAGTTAAATGGATGTTTGAAAGGAAAGGCTCTATTCTAATACAAGGAGAGAAAAAGGAGGAACTAGAACTAACAGCTATTGAAGCTGGAGCAGAAGATATAAGATGGCAGGATGAATATTTAAATATCTATACTAAGCCAGAACAAATGGAAGCAGTCAAAAAGAATCTTGAAGAAAAAGGAATTAATATTGAATCATCTTCTCTGGACTGGGTGGCTAAAGAAGAAATAGAAGTTAAAGAAAAAGAATCTTGTGAGAAATTATTCAATGCTTTAGACGAAAATGATGATATCCAGGAAATTTATTCAAACTTAAAATTATGATAATCATCGGCATAGATCCGGGAACAGCAACAACTGGTTTTGGGATTATAAAAACAAATAAAGACAAAGTAAAGGTTATTGATTACGGCTGCATTATCACTACTCCAGATATGTGTCCTGGAGACAGATTAAAAGCAATCAATAATGAATTAAGCCAGCTAATAAAAAAACACAAGCCAAAGATTCTAGCAGTAGAAAGCCTCTATTTTTTTAAAAACCTGAAAACTGTAATGCCGGTCAGCCAGGCCAAGGGAGTAGTCTTGATGACTGCAGCCAAGAAAGGAATACCAGTTTATGAATTTACTCCTCTCCAGGTTAAAATGGCTATAACTGGATACGGCAAAGCAGAAAAAAAACAAGTCCAGAGATTAATCCAGACCATGCTTAATTTAGAGGAAAAACCAAAAGACAAGAACAAGAGAAGAGACGATGCCACTGATGCTTTGGGTATAGCTCTTTGCTATACTTTAAATTCTAAAGTAAAAACTAGCTGACAGTTTTAATCTTTTTTAAGTTCTCAAAGATTAGAAAGCTAAAAATTATTGAGAAAGGAGTAACAAAAAATCCTAAAATAGCGCTTAAAAATCCTGAAGCAGTCTCCGTGATATGGTCTCCACCCAGAGAGTTTATAATAGAGATTAGACCTATAGGTAAAGTAATAAGAAGGATTATTAAGGTTAAAACTATTAATCTCCAAAAAACCTTAAACCAATATCCTTTTACAAGCTCTTTGCTTCGGGAAAGAGCTTTTGTTCCTTTTAAATCTTCCGAAACCAAAACATAAACAGAAAAAGTAAACCAAATACTGAAGATAATACCAGGGATGATAAAAAGAATAAATCCTATTATTGTAATAATCCCGACTAATATAGAAATCCATAAGTAGGAAACTATTTTACCCTTGCCTAAGATAAGAGCCTGCCTTATATTTGTTCTTTCCTTAACAGCATAAAGCAAAGAAACCTGAGCCCAGAGATTTATAATAAAAGAAAGAACAATAAAAATCAGGACAATTAGAAAAAAGATTATTGAATAAAAAACCTCATTAATTTCAAACAAATTCAATAAAAGTCCGGCAGCAAAAGCCAAAGCAATAAAAATCCAGCTGAAAATAAAAGGCAGAGCAGTCAGGCCAACAAGCGTCCATAATCGTTCTCTTAAAATCGTTAAACTCTGTTTTAGAAGGGTTGAAGTTTTTAATAACATAAATATTATATTAATTTAATAAACTTCCTCTTGCCAACCTGAATTATCATTCCTTTCTTTATCTTTACAACTGCTTTCCAGTCATCTTCAATCTTTTTGTCTATTTTTACTCCTTTCTGCTCAACTAGCCTTCTGGCTTCTGATTTTGAAGAAACAAGTTTCGTCTTAATTAATAAGTCCAGAACATTTAATTCCTTGTTTTTTATCTTTATTTTTGCTATATCTGAAGGGAGTTCTTTTTTTCTAAAAACCTTGTTAAATTCTTTCTCTGCTTTTTCTGCTTCTTTCTTAGAATGATAGATTGTTACGATTTCTTTGGCTAATTTAACTTTAGCATCTCTCGGGTTTCTTATTTTTTTTACTTCTTCCATTGATATACGAGTGCAAAGTTCAAAACCAAGACTAATCAGGTTGTCTGGCCAACTCATTATCTTACCGTACATTTCTTCTGGAGTTTCATCTAAATTAACCATATTCCCTTCAGTCTTGCCCATTTTCTTCCCCTTTGTATCAACTAAGAGCTTGGTTGCCAGAACAAAAGTCTCCTTGTTTTTCATCTTTTTTATTAATCTTCTCCCTGCTAACATATTAAAAGTCTGGTCATTGCCACCGATCTGCATATCTATGTCCATAGTCACTGCATCATAAGCCTGAAAAATTGGGTACAAAAACTCGTGGACATAGATATTTTTGCCTACTTTTATTCGTTTTTGAAACATATCTCTTTCCAGCAACCTGGCTACTGTAAACTTAGAAGCTATTGCCAACATATCTATTGGTTTTAGCTTATTAGTCCATTTTTCATTATGCAAAAACCGAACATTTGATTTATTAAAATCTAGAATTTTTTTAATCTGTTCCTTGTAATTCTTAGCATAAGCTAAAACCTGCTTAGGGGTTAACGTTTTTCTTGCCGCATTTTTCCCAGTTGGATCACCGATAGTAGCTGTGAAATCGCCTATTAAAACAATTATTTCGTGTCCAAGGTCTTGGAATTGACGAAGCTTTCCTAAAACTGCTCCGTGCCCAAGGTGAAGTTCTCCGGTCGGATCAACGCCCCAATAAATTCTAAGTTTTTTACCAGACCTTAAAACGCCCTCTAATGTTTGGGGACTAGGATAAATATTTTCCACTCCTCGAGTTAACAATTCTTTGGTTTTTTGAGACCTATCCTTTATCTTCATATTGTTTTATATTAAAATAAATATATATAAAAAACAATGGCTAAAAGAAAGTTTTACAGAGAAATATATAAGAAATACACTAAAAAGAAACTGTTAGTTTTAGCTTCTAAAGTTTTTTTATTTGGTCTTATTTTCATGACCTTGTTCGGTTTTGGCTTATTTATCTACTACGCTAAGGATCTCCCTAGACCGGAAAAATTCACCGAAAGAGCCTTTGTAGAATCAACTAAAATCTATGACCGAACTGGAAAAGTGCTTCTTTATGAACTTTATGGAGAAGAAAGAAGAGAAATTGTCTCTTTAGATGAAATATCCGACAATGTAAAAAATGCTGTTATTGCTACTGAAGATGCTAAGTTTTATTCTCATCATGGTATTGATATCTGGGGGATACTAAGATCTATAAAGCTTAATTTAGGAATTGGTAAAGCTACTTATGGGGGCTCAACCATCTCCCAACAGCTTATTCGTTCTACTTTCTTAACTTTAGAAAAAACTGCGCAAAGAAAAATCAGAGAAATTATCTTGACCTTAGAATTAGAAAGAAGATATTCCAAGGATCAAATTTTAGATTGGTACTTGAACCAAGTACCAATAGGAATAAACATCTATGGAGTTGAAGCAGCTTCTCAGGTATATTTCAATAAATCTGCTAAAGATTTAAGCTTGGCTGAATCTGCTGTTTTAGCTGCTTCCATTAATCAACCTAGCTATTATAGTCCTTTCGGCAAGCATTTAGACGAATTACTAGAGAGAAAAAATCTTGTTTTAAGCAGAATGGTTAAGGCTGGCTTTATAACTCAAGAGGAGGCCGAGCAAGCTAAGCAAGAAGAGTTAAAGTTTGCTGAATTTTCCCAGACAATCAAAGCCCCCCACTTTGTTCTCTATATTGAAGAATATCTTTTTGAAACTTACGGGAAAAACTTCCTGGAACAGGAAGGATACAAAATATATACAACCCTGGACTGGGAATTACAACAAGCAGCTGAACAAGCCGTAGAGGAAAGGGTTGAAATAAACAAAGGCCTTAATGCCCATAATGCTGCTCTAATAGCAATAGACCCAAAAACAGGAGAAATACTAAGCATGGTAGGGTCAATTGACTGGTTTGGAGATCCTTATCCAGAGGATTGTACTTCAGGCAAGGATTGTCTGTTTGACCCCAAGCTTAATGTAGCAACCTACAGAATAGGAAGACAGCCTGGATCTGCTTTTAAGCCTTTTGCTTATGTCACTGCTTTCCAAAATGGCTATGATGATGAATATGTTGTTGTAGATGAATTAACTAATTTCGGGGTCTGGGGAGGAGAAGAATATATTCCCCAGAACTATGACGGCATATTCCGAGGCCCGGTCACTTTAAGACAAGCTCTGGCCCAGTCTTTAAACATTCCTTCAATTAAGGTCTTGGTTGAACTGGCTGGAATCCAGGAAAGCCTTGATACAGCCCGGAGATGCGGTCTTACTACCTTAAAAGAATCGGTTTCTTATTACGGGCCTTCTCTGGTTTTAGGAGGAGGCGAGGTTAAGCTTCTAGATATGGTTTCTGCCTACGGAGCTTTTGCTACTGAAGGAATGAAATATCCTCCCATTTCTATATTAAGAATTGAAGATTCTGAAGGCAATGTTATTGAAGAAAAGAGAAAAACCCCGAGAAGGGTCTTAGAAATAGAGGCGACAAGATTAATTAATGATATTTTATCAGACAACGAAGCCCGGTCTCCTATGTTCGGATATTATTCTCCGTTGTATTTCCCAGACCACCAGGTAGCAGCCAAGACTGGAACCACTAATGATTATCGTGATGCCTGGACTATTGGCTATAGTCCTTCAATTGTGGCTGGAGTCTGGGTAGGAAATAACGACAACACTGCTATGGCAAAAAAAGCATCTGTAAGCATGGCCGGACCTATATGGCACCAGTTTATGTTAAAAGCTTTAGAAAAAATGCCTAAACAAGATTTTATACCCCCTGAATCAAAATCTGAACAAGATGAGTAAAAGGTTGTTAAAATTAACACCCTTTTTTTAAATTATGATATAATAAAGCAATGGCTGATTATCCAAAAGAACAGCTTCAGGAATTGTACAAGTATCTTCCTGAAGACCTGCAAAAAGCATTTTTCTCTGAAGAGATAGGTGGGAAAATAAAAGAAATCTGCCTTAAGAATGAGACAGATAACGAAGATATTGTTTTTGAAGTTACCAAAAACATAGGTTATGTTTTCTTAGGATTGCTTCCCCCAAACGAACTTCAAGCTTCTCTAGAAAAGGAATTAAAACTAAAAAATGCTGAAAACATTACTTCTGAAATAACTGAAGCTATTTTCCTGCCGCTTAAAAACAGCTTGGAAAAATTATACAATATGAAGATAGAAGTAAAAAAGGTTGAAAAAAAGATTAAAAAATTAGATAGATATAGAGAACCTTTTTAATATGCAATTCGTTGTCCCCCAATTTATTGAAAAAGAAGCGAAGATAGCCGGACCCCTTACTTTCAAGCAGTTTATAGTGCTTGGAACTGCTGGAGCGGTTTGTATCTTTGTTTTCTTTGTCTTTCCTCTTTGGCTGTTTATAATTATTGCTATTGTCTTGTTAGGAGGAGCTGTTTCCTTGTCTTTCATAAAGATCAATAAGGTTTCCCTTCCTATCTTTATAAAAAACTTCTTTGCTTTCCTTTTCAAACCAAGGGTTTATCTCTGGAAAAAGAAAAGCAGTCCTCCAAGATTCTTAAAAAAAGAAGAGAGAAAAACAGAAAGAGAAGAACTCCGGAAATTAGAAGAAGGAAAGCAGTCTAAATTAAAGGTCTCCCGGGGAAGCAAATTAGATGAATTATTAACTCGTATAGAAACTAAATAATATAGCGCAAATATGGCTTCTACTCAAGATTTTTTAGAGTTTGACCAGATAAAAGACGGGGTTATTATCTTAAAAAACAAAGGCCTGAGAATAATCTTAATGGTTTCTTCTTTGAACTTTGCTTTGAAATCAACTGACGAACAAAACGCTATTCTTTACCAGTTCCAGAACTTCTTGAACTCCTTGGACTTTTCCTGCCAGATTATTGTTCAATCAAGAAGACTTAATATTACTGGCTATCTGGACAAACTGCAGAAAATTGAAGCGAAAGAAACCAACGAGCTTCTCAAAATCCAGATTGCTGATTACAGAAAATTTATTGAAAGACTAGTCAGGGGAGGCTCTATTATGCAGAAAACGTTTTACGTGGTAGTACCTTTTTCTGTTACTGAAACACAAGCAGATATAGGAAAAAGAAAAACTTCAAAAATCCCTGCTTTAACCGAAGAAATGTTTCAGAGAGCTAAAGTTCAGCTTATGCAAAGAGTAGAATTTGTGATTTTAGGATTACAATCCTGTTCCTTGCAATCCGTGCCCTTAACTAATTTAGAAATCACTGAGCTTTTCTGGGCTTTACACCACCCAGCTGAAGCAGAAAGAGGATATTATCCGGAAATACCGCCGGAATTAACATCATGAAAATTCCTTTTTTAAAAAAGAAAAAGAAAAAAATCTCAGGGGAGATGTTCCAACAAGAACCCTTGTTAATATCTGATATTATCGCCCCCTCTCTTATTGAGGACAAACAGACCTATCTTAAAATGGGGGAAAGAATAACTAGAACTTATTTTGTTTTTTCTTATCCCAGATATTTAAGCACAGCTTGGCTTTCCCCTATAATAAATTTAAATGTTCCTTTGGATATTGCCTTTCATCTTCATCCAATACCCAGTGAAGGAATATTAAAGAAGCTAAGGAAAAAAATTACTGAAGTCCAGGCAGAATTAGCTGAAAGGGAAGAAAAAGGATTAATCAGAGACCCAGCCTTAGAAACTGCTTCCCAGGATATAGAAGAATTAAGAGACAAACTTCAGACAGCCCAGGAAAAGATGTTCCGCCTAAGCCTTTATATTACTGTTTACGGAAAAACAGAAAAAGAATTAAGAGACGTGGAAACCAACCTTAGATCAACCCTGGAATCAAGATTAATATATATAAAGCCGGCTCTTTATCAGCAGAAAGAAGGCTTTGTCTGCACCTCTCCGTACAACCTGGACCAGCTAATGGTAACAACCCTGATGAACACCAGCCCTCTTTCCTCAACCTTTCCTTTTATTTCTTTTGACTTGAGCTCTAACGAAGGAATTCTTTACGGAGTAAACAAGCATAATCATTCTTTGGTTTTATTTGACAGGTTTACTTTAGCCAATGCTAATGAAGTTATTTTTGCTACTTCAGGCTCTGGAAAGTCCTTTTCGGTCAAGCTGGAAATAATAAGGTATTTGATGCTTGATGTTGATTCCATAATAGTAGACCCTGAAAATGAGTATAAAACTTTGTCAGAAGCAGTTGGAGGATCTTTCTTTGAAATCTCCCTAGCTTCTCCTAATCATATTAATCCTTTTGACCTACCTCAGCCCAAAGAGGATGAAAAAGCAGAAGATGTCTTAAGAAGCAACATTATCAACCTGGTTGGATTAATGAGAGTTATGCTTGGAGGACTAACGCCTGAAGAAGACGGGATTATGGACAGGGCTATTAGCGAAACCTATGCAGCTAAAGATATTACTGACGAAAGCGACCCTAAACAATGGGGCAAAGAGCTTCCCTTTCCTCTGCTAACTGACTTAGAAGATGTTCTTTCCACTATGGAAGGAGGAGAAAAGCTGGTTCAACGTTTGCAAAGATTCACCAAAGGAGTTTATTCCCAGTTCTTTAACCAGCAGTCTAACATAACAATGGACAACAAATTAGTTATTTTTGGAACCAGAAACATAGAAGATGAATTAAGGCCTATGGCTCTTTTCGTAATATTAAGGTTTATCTGGAGAACAGTGACTACTTCTCTAAAGAAAAGAATGCTCATAATTGATGAGGCTTGGTGGCTGATGAAAAACGAAGACGGAGCTTCTTTCCTTTTCGGCACAGTAAAAAGAGCTAGGAAATACTGGCTGGGAGTAACTACTATTACCCAGGATGTTAATGACTTTATGAAGTCAGAATACGGAAAGCCGATTATTACCAACTCTTCCCTGGCTTTATTAATGAAACAAAGCCCAGCCACCATTAACATGGTCCAAAAAACCTTTAGCCTCACTGAAGAAGAAAAGTTTTTGTTATTAGAATCTCCAGTAGGAGAAGGGATATTCTTTGCTGGAACCAAACATGTTTTAATCAAGGTTCTGGCTTCTTACGCTGAAGAGCAAATTATCACTACTAATCCTGAAGAACTAGCAAAGATAAAACAAGCTAAATTACAGGAATAATGGCAGGAAAAGTTGTAAAAGTTGCCCCTAAGAAAAAAGGCTGGTTCCAGAAAATCCCCACTCATGTTCTGCTTTCACCAGCTGGGGCTGTTCTTGTAATATTTGCTCTTTTTATGGAAATACTTGATTTAATACCTATTCCATTCATTGACCAGATATGGGAATTGCCTCTTGAATTAGGTTTTATTCTTTTATTAACAATACTAGCCAAGGTTCCGGTAAAAGCCTCGCTGATCCCATTTATCGTTGAAAGAATCCCGGTGCTTAGCGACATTCTACCAACTTGGGTTATTAGGCTCCTGGCTTAAAATGAAAAAACTCTTTTTTTTAATATTTATAATACTTCTTTTACAGGCTGGTTTTGTCTATGCTCTGGAAGTAAATTATCCTGCAATCCCTGGAGCTGCTCAGCCTACTGATTTTCCTTCCTTTGCCAAGTATATTATTTATTTTGGCATGTGGACAGGCGGAATAATCGCTTTATTTTTATTTGTCATAGGAGGAGTACGCTATGTATTATCCACTGGAAACCCGGAAAGAATGATTAACGCTAAAAATCAAATAATAGGAAGCTTGCTAGGGCTCTTGGTAATATTTTCTTCTTTTTTAATACTAAACACTATTAACCCCCAGCTTACTAATTTATCAATGGAACCCCTTGCTTCTATTGATATCCCTGTACCTCCTGAGGTAAAAGAGCCGGAGATTACCAGTATCCAGAGCTCTATTGACCCAGAATCCTCTCCTAGCAGAATAATAGAGAAGATATTTGAAGTCTATGTTTCTGAATATCCCAAACCAGAAGAAACCTGGATACCAAGAGTGATTAGGCTTAAAAACAGAGCTGTAGCAGCCCAGGAGATTATTGAGAGACTATATGAGTTAAACACAGATCTAAGGAACTACTCAAAGGATTGTAAATGCGAAGAAGCTGAGGTTGAAAGCGGCCAGGAATGCTGGCAGTACTGGAATAATCCCTGGGAATGTATGATTGATATTTATTTTGAATGCACTGGAGATTGCTGTAAAAAAGTAAGAGATGAGATTCAGGATTTAGAAGAAAAGATTCTTAACGAGATATCTATAGGAAAAGGAATAACTGTTTCCAACCAAATGAATAAGAACTGGACATTGGAAACCCATGATACAACCCTAATGAAGGAAATATTAAAAGCAGAAGAAGAAGTCGCCCTTTTAAAACAACAGCTGGATAGATTAAGAAGATCAGAAAAGTTTATTCAGGAATGTCCCTTAAGGTCTTTGCACAGCCTAATTCAGCTTCTTGACCGGGCAGACGACATTGAAAACAAAGGGGGAATATTAAGAGAAATTGACTTTTGGAATGATGTTAATATTATTTATTCCAGGCCAATACTAACAAATGCCCGCTATTGGCCTATCCCTTACAGCCAAACAGAAACCATAAAGGACTATGCAACTTTTTACTGTGATCTAAGCGGAAGCCTGGAGCAATTCTTAGGCACAGAACCTGAACCTGACGAAAACCTGCTTACCGGAGAAGAAAATATAGAAGAGGCTGAAGAAGTCTTCTCTGAATCATTAGCTTGTTCAACCGAAGTCCCTTTTGGCGAGCTTTCGGAAAGAGCTAAAAGAACAGCTGAGCTTCTAATAGAAAAATTTGAAACCATTATTTCTTTAGAAAAAGAACTGATTGACAGGTTTGATAAAATGGAGCAGGGAATAAGCAGATGTTCTGCTAAAAAATGCCTTCATCCCTGTATCTATATCCCTCCTACCCCTATTGAACCCGTTCCTCTTTGTATTGAATTATTCTGTCATGAACAACCCTGCCCAGAAGATGACATTGATGACCAATTCTCCAGAATCCAGTATATCAGAGACCAGATTGATCTTTTAGTTAATGGAGCAAAGCCTTATGATACACCAGAAAACGTAGGCATAATCAGGCTTCTAGACACTCATATTCCTATAATCCTTGAAGAGCTGGAAAAAACCATTAGGGTTCCGATGAAAGAATGTGCTTACGAATCAACAGGAACAAGCAAATACTTGATTAACTGCTACCAAACAATAGGAGCGCTTGTGCCCAGTGGCAGGATAGTTACTGAGTGCGGGGTAACAGAAAAGATAGTAAACGGCCAGATGCAAGATACTACTTACGGAGAATGTTATGAGGAATGCTTTTTACAAAAGACTCAAAAGAAATATAGAATATGCCTGAATGACTGCTTATTAAAAAAGGGAGAAGAATTAAATGACAGCGCCCTTCCTCATCTTATGAATAGTTTTAATTTTTATTGTTGCAATATAGGGGATTAAAGCCATGGAATCTATTGGACAATCTTTTTTAAAAGCATATATCTACCTGCTTTCTATCGGCGGTGTTATTGGATTAATAGCCTTAATAGCAGGCGGTATTTCCTATATTAACTCAGCTGGAGATCCCGGAAAACTGAGTAAAGCCCGAAAAACAGTTTTAAGCGCTTTTTTAGGATTAGTTCTGCTCCTTGGCTCTTATATAATTCTTAATACTATTAATCCTGAATTAACTACAATTAATATTCCTGATTTAGAAGAGGTGGTTTTTAATCCTTTGGAAAAAGAACCACTCGAAGCAGTAACCCCCAGAGTTTTAGCAAAAGCAGAAGCTGTGCTCTTGGAAATTAAAGCATCAGCCCAGGCAATTGAAGATTTATCCAAAGACATCCAAGAATCAATTAATAAATGCACTTGCCTTAATGCTAGTGCTTTGTGCAAATGTACCGGTGGTAGTAAAAGCGATACTTGTGAGCCCCAACGCTGCTATGCTGGGAAAGACTCTCATCCTTGCAAGGATTTTGACGGAATTAAAGAGAATTTAAGACTTTTGGTTTTCCAAAGAGATGAGCTTCTTTTTTACAGAAACTGGATAGCAGCTGAGATAAAAGATTTGGAGGATGAATTAGACATAGTGCTCTCTGATGAATTAGGATATTATCAGAAGTTGCTAGCTGGAGAAACTAGCCCTACTTTAATTTCCTATTTAGAAGAAAAGATCTCTAATACTCAGCAAGAAATAGCTCTTAAGGAAGACCTGGTAAAAAAACTTAGAGAGGTAGGCAATAAACCAGAAAGAGACACTGACAATGAAACAGACTTTATT
The DNA here is from genome assembly GCA_964408385.1 of uncultured Candidatus Saccharibacteria bacterium. Lineage (GTDB taxonomy): Bacteria > Patescibacteriota > Minisyncoccia > Minisyncoccales > GWA2-38-27 > CAYOZF01. The sequence goes on from CAYOZF010000007.1 coordinate 25,584, forward strand.
AAATTATTAGTTCCGGAAATTGAAACCCTACTCCCTCTACCAGACAGATGCGCAGAGGATAAGCTAGGAGGATATGGCCTATCTTCTGACATCTGCGAACCTACCTGCTTAAAGATACCTTCTACTTTTATAGATAAAGGCGAGTGCTTTGACACTCTTCACGGCTGTCAGGCTTTGGCTTGTACCGGGCTTAATCCTTGTCCTTTTTTAGAAGTTAATGCCCAGGCAGAGATCATCCAAATGATTACTTCTTCTATTGAATCCAGCGCTGAGGAAGCAATTAATATTATAATTTCTATAAGAACCCTCAAAACGTTCTATATAGAACCATAATTATATGAAAAAATACATTTTAGTTATTTTAATAGCCTTTATATTAAGTAACGGGGTTGTTTTTGCCCAGCCAAATCCTAGTCCCCAAGAAAGACAATTAGAAATAGATTATCCTGATGTGCCAGGACCAGCTTTTACTCCTCAAGACGTAGAGACTAGTATTCCTGACTATGTCCGATATATTTATTACTTCTTTTTAGGCATAGCTGGGGTTATTGCTCTTATTGTTATAGTTAATGCTGGCATAGGGTATCTTACTTCTGTTGGAAATCCCAGCAAGATGCAGGAGTCTAAAGATAGAATTATGGCTGCCTTACTTGGTCTTTTCATACTGGCTGGCTCTTATGGTATTTTATACACAATAAATCCTGATTTAATTAGTCTCCATATCCCAGAGCTACAGCCCTTAATAACTACACTGGAACCTGGGGTTCTCCTTTGTAAAGGACAAAAACTAGACCAAAGCCAAAATCCGTTGACTGCTTGGTTTCTTATAGAGGACTACAAAGCAGCTACAAATAACAATGAGAGACAGGCTATAAAAAAGCAATTAGAGCCTATAATAGAAGAGATTTACAAAAGATGTTATACAGTAAGAACCAAAGAAGACATCCGGCCCGAGTTTGAAGACCAGATAATAGAGGTTTGGTTTATTCCTCTTGTTG
>CAYOZF010000008.1:0-25037 GCA_964408385.1 uncultured Candidatus Saccharibacteria bacterium
AAACTTCTCTTTCTACACATTCTTCTCTTGTTTCACTTAATATCTGTTTACCACCAGGAAAAGCCCATTCTAAAATAGCCCCCTCCTTACCTTTTTCTTTTTTCCTTCTGCGAATCATTAAAACTTTATCCTTATCAACAACTACTCCTATATTAATAAAATCCTTTGCCTCTTTTAACATATATTCTAATCAATTATACCATAAATAGGCTCTTGACATAAAATATGCTAGGGTATAAACTAAAATATATATGAAAATATTAAGATTAAATGTTAATCACCATCACGAACTGCAGTTTACTGTTGGCAGTTTTTGATGATTAATAAATCTTAATAAATACATCTCATCATAATCAGCCAGCAGTAGCTGGTCTTTTAATTTATGGACTTAATTGAATTAACTAAAAAACTGATAAGCATTCCTAGTTTTGTTGATGATAAGGCCAATGAAAAAGAAATTGGTAATTTTATATATAGTTATTTGAAAGCTATCCCTTATTTAATAATAGAAAAGCAAGAAGTAGAAAACAACCGCTTTAATATAATTGCTAAAGATAATTACCCTCCAAAACTCTTAATCTGCTGCCACATGGATACAACAGAACCTAAAACAGGCTGTAAATATAACCAATTCTCAGGACAAATAGAGAACAATAAGCTTTATGGACTAGGATCCTATGATATGAAAGCTGGGATAGCTAGTGTTTTAAATATTATTAAAGAATTAAATAAAACTAAAGGATTATCCTTATTATTCTATTGTGATGAAGAATATGATTTCAAAGGAATGAAGAAATTTCTTGAGCAATATCCCGTTAAACCCGAACTGGCAATATCTCCAGAACCTACTAATCTAGAAATTATCAATGGCTGTAGAGGAGTAATTGAAATATATTTCAAAATTAAAGGAGAAACCGGGCACGCCGCCAGGCCAGAACAAGGGAATAATGCCATTGATGGAATAACTAATATCCTAAACAATCTTAAACAAGAGATAAAGAAATATCAAAACATAGAGCTAGGAGAACCTACTCTAAACATAGCTTATATAAAAGGCGGGCTCGAAAGAGAAAACAATGCTTTAGGAGATAGAGGAAATAATATCCCTGATACAGCAGAAGCGGTTTTAGACATTAGAACAACTGATAAAGAACTAAATGCAGATAGAGTAATAGGTTTTATTAAAAAAGAAATTGAAAATAATTCTCTTAAACTAGAACAAATAGAAATAAGAAGTGATTTCTCTCCTCTGTTTACCCCAAAAGAAAAAATTAAAAGCTTTGAGAGGGAATTAGAATACGCAAAGTATGGAGATATCAAAACCCAAGGATATTTTGACGGGGAAATGATATCTAGAAAATTAAATACTCCTTTTATCTGTTTTGGGCCTAAGGGAGGAAATGCCCACGGATCAAATGAATGGGTTGATGTTAAATCATTAAACGAAACAAAACGTATTTACAAGAATTTAATAAAAAAATTCTGTTTTTAAGCACTTTTAAAACTTAGAGGAGATAGAAATGAACATCAGAAAAGTAGATAGTAACGACGGTCAGATATTGTTTTCTAAAATAGCAGAAATATACTGCAAAATATGGAAAGAACCACCTTGGAACGAAGATTTTTGGACAGTAGAGAGTGTTGTTAAAGACCTAAAGGAACAATCGAAAAGGCAAAATTTTGTTCTTTTGGCAGCTCTTAATGGAACAGAAGATATTGTTGGCTTCACGTGGGGTTACGAAGTTAACACCTTAGATCTTAGTAAGATTTCCGGACACCCAGAATCAATCTGGAAAGATATAATCCAACAAAAAAGATGTTTTTATGTTGACGAATTAGGGGTTGATATAAACCATAGGGGGAAAAAGATAGGCAAAAAACTCACTATAAGATTACTAAGAGAAATATCTTTAATTAAAATCAACCACATTACCTTAAGAACAGACATAAAAGCCGTTCCAGCAAGAAGCCTTTATCAAAAAGTTAAGTTCAAGGAAATCGATCTAACCGATAAAGAGCACGGAAAAAGAACTTATTGGTTAAGAAAAGATTAAATAAAAAAGAAAAATGGTGTCAACTCTGATTTTATTCTTTAATCAATTATACCATAAATAAACATCTATAAACAAAAACAGACATTAAAAGAATGTCTGTTTTTTTAAAATTTCTTTGTTAGTCCAATGCCACCCCTAATTTTTCTTTCAATATCGCTTTAACCCTTTTAAGATCGGCCTTCATTAATACAAATTCATCCTCTATATCTGTTAATCTTTTTAGGAATTTATCCAAAGTGGTAGTAAGTTTATCAATTTTCTGATTTATTCTAATTTCCATTTCATCTAATCTTTTTTTAATTGATAGCATCTCTTTATCTTCGAAATCAAATCTTCTTTCCAGTCCCTTAACTTTTTCGTCAACGGCGTCAAGAATAACAGTTGTCTGTTGATTAAAGAGTTCTTTAATTTCTTTTGGAAACAATTGTTGACTTGTTTTTTTAGCCATAAATTATAGAATTAACCTCTAATCCTATTTTAACAACTCGGACAATTCTGTCAAATCTAGAAACCTGACAAAAGCAAGCCTACTAATTCTTTCATGTGTTTTATTCTTTAATCAATTATACCATAAATAAACATCTATATAAAAAAGAGGAAAGATTAACTTTCCTCTTTCAAATAAACAGCAGCCTGTTGCTATTTATTTTTTGAACTAAAAACGCATTTTTATCATTCCTTAGCCCAAGACAACCATCCTCCTGTACCTTTTTTCTTCTTCTTTTTAACAATCTCTTTCCCAGTACCCCCACAGGTATTACAAATAGTTCCGTCTTTTTTCTTCCTCCCATTACATCCCGAACATATTTCGCTCTCAAAATTATCTTTATTTTCCACTTTAATCTCCTTAATATATTCATGTTAAAGAACAAATAAAAAACTTCTCATCTCTATTATCTAAAATATGACCAAATATGGTCGGAAATAGATAACAGGGACGAGAAGTCTTTCCCGCGGTACCACCCTGATTGTACGTATAAAAAACGTACCACTTTCACTGACTCAATTAAGAAGCAGTTATCCTTTGGTTACGGAGGAAGCCCGCCGTCGCTAAAGCTATGGCAGGGCAATGCCGGGTTTCCACTAACGCAGAAACCATCTCCTCGGGCCCAACATACCCGATTCATAGATTTTAATAGTTTTCAAAGACGTTTCTATCTTACAAAAACCAAAGACCTTTGTCAACCCTAGTTTAACTACTACCTATTAAATAATATTCTTAATTCCTCTTTAGCTCTATTTAAAACCTCTTTTCTCTCTTTAGACAAGTTCTTACCAGCTCTATTAATGTAGAAATTAAGCATAGACATAGCTGACTGGAAAGGCTCTGCTTTTCTCCTGGCGCTGTTAAGAGCTGATCTTTTTAAGGATAGAGCAATCTTCTTAGGATCATCCCAAGTAAAGACTCCCTGTTCTAAATCTAAAGCATCACTTTCCCTGGTTATCTTATCAGACCAATTCCCAGCCATAGACTACTTCTTATAAAAGTTATAATACCAAATAGCGATACCCGCTCCCAACATAACACCGGGTAATAATCCATTATTAATATCCAGTAACCAGGAAAGCCCGCCTCCTAAAACAAAGACTGCTAGGAAGATAATAATTGCTTTTATAAATCTTTCGTTCTTCATGATTTTTTACCTTTAGAAATTCTCTGCAACTGCAAAGAAATAACCACTACAATAAGAGTAACAAGAAAAGCATAAACAAACTTCCCAATAATCTCCTGATTCTGGGGGAACAAGGATTTAAACAGTGTCTGAATAGCATCATTCCAGGCCAAAGCAGCCACTAGTCCAAAACCAGCTAAAATCAAAGTTATCATCTTCTCCTTAGCTGCTCTTCTTGTTTCTTCAATTTTACTTAAAATGTGTTTCATATATTTATTTCTTTACTTTATATATATCTCCGTGCCCAGGAACAATATAATCAGCTAAATCTAGAATCTTTTTCCTGCTCTCTATTAATGCTTGCTTATCTTTAACATAAGGATCTTCGTGCTTTAGTAGGGCCTCTTTTTTTGTTTCCTGTTTTTCATCATCCGCCCACCAAAACACATCACCAGCTATTATCACTTTTCCTAAGTCTTTTGTCTCTACTAAAACAGAGCAATGAAATTGATCATGCCCTGGTGTTTCAATAATCTTTATTTCAGTACCCGGCACCCTACCTTTGTGTTCTTTTATTTGACCATCAAAAGAAAAAATATCGCTATTATCCAAAATCTTAGCATTCAAAAAAATACCTGTTAAAAGGCAGTGATCTAAATGAGTATGAGTTAAGATAACAAAATTAATATCCTCTACTTTTAATCCTTCTTTTCCCAAGGCTTTTAACAACGCCTTTCTATCCATCCCAGGATCAACAATTATATTAAGATTATTATCCCTAATCAAAGTAGTAGTTGAGGAAGCAAATTCCTTTCCATCTTTTTCTTTTGCATAACCTTTTACAAGAATCTTAACTTCTGCCATATACTTCAGAATAACTCTTTTTAATACATATTTCAAATAAAAAAGCCTGGTCTAATATTACTTGCCCAGGCTTTAAGGGTGTGTTCAACGAGAACACACCGGATGATGAAAATCTAGTAATATTTAAAAGAATGCTTTACTCCTTTCTGTGAAGTGGCCCAGTACTTCTGCCAAATACGTTTACAATTAGTACATTCATCAATCTTTAAAATAACATCTGTTTTTTTCCAACCATCAAGATCTCCCCAATTCTCCAGATCATCTGCTTTAATACATTCTGACCCATCGTGTCCAGACATAGCGCTCTCCTTCTTGTAAATATTAATAGTTTAAGAATGTACTAATTTAATTATATCTCTGATAAATAAAGTGTCAACCCCGTAGTAGAATTTTGAAAGATTTTTCTTTAAAAAATCAATCAGCAAAGCTATTCAAAATTCTACTACGAGGTCAATAGGCTTCTTCAGCAAACTGAAGAGTATAGAACTTATAATATAAGCCCTTTTTCTTCATTAACTGCTCGTGATTGCCTTTTTCAACTATCTTTCCCTTTTCCAAGACCAATATCTTGTCTGCTTTCCTAACAGTGCTTAAGCGATGGGCAATGATAAAGGTGGTTTTATTCTCTGTTAAACTCTCTATAGCTTTTTGAATAGCTTTTTCCGACTTAACATCCAAGGAAGAAGTAGCCTCATCCAAGATCAATATCTTAGGATTCCTAATAACAGCTCTGGCAATGGCTAGTCTCTGCTTCTGACCAGTAGAAAGCTTAACCCCTCTTTCTCCTACCAGAGTATTATACTTTTGAGGCAGATTATTAATAAAATGGTCGGCATTAGCTATTTTAGCTGCTTCAAACACTTCCTGCTCTGAAGCTGAAGGACGACCATAAAGAATATTATTCTTAACACTGTCATTAAATAAAACAATCTCCTGGGGAACATAAGCAATAATACTTCTTAAGAAATTAAGATCTAAATCTTTAATATTATTCCCGTCTACTAATATCTTTCCTTTAACAGGCTTAAAATACATAGAAAGAAGATCAACTATGGTTGTTTTTCCTTCTCCACTTCCTCCAACCAAAGCAATCTTTTTCCCAGGCTTAGCCTTAAGACTGATGTTGTCTAAAAGCAGACCTTTTTTAGGATATTTAAAGCTTATACCTTTAAACTCAACCTGGCCTTTTACATCGGTTAAAATCTTACCCTTTTTAGCATATTGTTCAGGCTTAATATCTAGAAACTCCCTTACTCTTTTAATAGCCGTTATGCCTCTCTGGATAGAAAGCCACTGCCATAAAAGCATCATTAAAGGCATTCTGGTTAAATTAAGATAACCTAGAAACATTATCAGGTTTCCTGAACTGATAACTCCTGACTTCATAAGAAACAAAGCATAAACAAAAAGACCGACAAATCCCAGAGAGAAAATAAACTCCTGAATTAAACTGGTGTTTTCCCAGCCAAGAGAAACACTTCTAAAAGAAGGCCTGATTCCTTCTCTATAAGCCTTGTAAATCTTATCTTTCTGAAACTCTTCAGATCCAGAAGACTTGATTGTCTGGATATTGATGAAAGAATCGCTTAAATCCCCTGAAGCCTTATCAAACCTCTTATTCAACTCCTTCTGATTCTTAATAAGGGAAGGAGCTCTTAAAAGAGTAGCTATTATAGATAGAACAAAAAGAAAGATAACACCAAAAGAAAGCTGCCAGTTTATGAAAAACAAAATAACCAAACCAATAAACATAGTTAAAAACTGAGGCGCTATCCAGAAAATAGTATGACTGATAATATCCCTTAAATGCTCTCCAGCTCTGGTTATTCTGGATATTATCTCACCAACTCTTTTTTCTCTGTGAAAGCTTAAAGAAAGGTTTATCACATGGGAAGCATGTTCATAAACAATATCACATAGAGCATCTATGGAAATAAACTCTCCTCCTAAGGAAAAGCCCCACTTGGAAACAGTAGAAAGAAAACTGGTTAAAGCCCAGATTCCTATTATAGCCAAAGCTAAAAAAGAAAATGACTGAACAGCAACTAAATCTACCAGCCGGCCGTAAAGATAAGGAACAAAGCCGTTAAACACAGCATAGGCCAAAGCTAAAAAAGAGGTTATAATAACCTGTTTTTTACACCTCCTCAAATAAAGCCAGATAATTTTTAGGTCTTTTAACAAACCCATACCCTTTTATTATAACTAAAAAAACACCCCTTTAAAAGGGGTTGTTTTATTCTCCAAGTATCTGAATCTGAACCTGGCGAGGCCGGGCTCTGTCTAATTCAAAAAACAAAACTCTTTGCCAAGGACCGAATTGAACCTTATTATCAATTAAGTTTAAAGTAACAGAGGTGCGGAGATTAATAGCCTTGCAATGACTATGTCCATTTATACATTCATCATCACAGAGATTAACTGTTCTCCTATCAAGATCATCATGATTATACTTATCCTTTTTAGGAGCAATTTTATCCAATACCTTTTTAATGTCCTCTAAAAGCAAGGGTTCTTTTTCCTGAACAATAATGCTGGCTGTAGTATGAAGACTTTGAACATTGACCAAACCATTCTTGATATTACTTTTTTTAACAAAGGAATTAATATCATCTGTCAAATCTATAATATCAAAAAGAGCTTTTGTCTGAACCTTAATCGTTTTATTTTTAGTCATATTATTTATTGCGCTGGACAACGAAGTCAACAAGGTTTTCCAAAAGACTGTTCCATTTATTTTGGGGCAGTTTTTCTAAAGCCTGCTTTGCTTCTTCAACAAACTCATCTGCCAATTGACCAGCTTTTTCTTTACTCTTTGTCTTTTTAATTAATCTTATTGCCTGCTTAATATCTTTATCATTTATAATACCCTTTTTCTTGATTATTTTCAATAATTTCTGCTTGTCTTTATTATTAAGCTCTTTTAAAGCCAGAAGGACAATAATGTTGCCTAGCTTTCTTTCCTGAATATCTTTGCCTATTTTCTTGCCAAAAGTGTCTTCTTCTCCAAAAATATCAAGCACATCATCTCTAATCTGAAAAGCCAAGCCAAAATTAAGACCATAATCTTTTAAAAGCCTTATTTGTTCTTTTGAAGCTTTGGAATTAACACCGGCTGTTTCACAACAAGCTTGGGCTAAAGAAGCTGCCTTTCTGCTAATCATTGCATAATAATCCTTCTGATTAACTTTCTTAAAACGGTTCTTCTGAACAAAAGGGTCTTCTCTGCTGCTCTGTTCAAATAAAACATCAAGCATTTCTCCATTAACAACTGTTTTCAAAGCATTAGAAAAAATCTCTGTAGTTTCTGCTGGTTTCCGAGAACGGCTGGCTCCTTCAAAAGAAGCGGCTAAATAATCCAAACCCATACATTCAGCAATTGACTGGCCGAACTTAAACCAAACAGTAGGCTTTTTTCTTCTTAGCCTGCTGTGGTCAATAATATCGTCAACAATCAAGGTAGAGTTATGAAGAAGCTCTAATCCAGCTGCTGGATAAATAACATCCTTTTCCTTGCCTTTCATAAGATTAGAACAGGCCAGAACTAAAGCTGGTCTCAATCTTTTTCCTCCAGTAAAAGCCTGGTAATCTATAACTTTGTGGAACCTCTTATCAATATGAGCCTCCAGGAGTCTTTTAATAACTGGGTCTATCTTTTTTAAAATATTGTTTAAAAAAGACTCTACTTCTTTTTCTCTTTTCTCTTTTATCCTTAAATATTCTTTAAATCCTTTTTTAAACCAAGGGGCGTATTTACCCCTTTTAAAGTCTAAACTAGAAGGGTTAACCCATTTCCATTGAGCTACTTCTTTAGGATTCTCTTTAATCTTAGCGTTATACCTGCCTACTAGAATAGCGCACATTTCATTCTCTGACCCCACGTTCTTATACTTAGCCTGGTAAACAAACTTGCCAACCATTGTTAAAGGAACAGAAAATCCTAGCTCCTGCTTTAATCTCCTTTCTCCAGCCTGGACATATGATTCTCCTTTCTTAGGATGACTACAGCAGGAGTTTGACCAGTATAAAGGCCATAAATCCTTGTATTTGCTTCTTTTCTGGATCAATAACTGACCTTTGTTATTAAAGAGATAGATAGAAAAAGCCCGGTGGAGAATTCCTTTCCCCTCCTGGCATTTGCCTCTGTTCTCCATTCTTAAAACCCTGTCCTTTTTATCCACCACCACAAGATTCTCTTTATAGGTTTTCATAACTTAATTATACCTTAATTAATCAGCCAGACAAAGAGCGTTAAAAAGCTGGCAAAAGCTGTCCAAAGAGCATAAGGCACCAAGAGCAAAGAAGCCAGCTTAGAAACAGGCCAGATAGTAAAGATAAGGATAAAAACAGTAATATTAAGAAGAACTGCTTCAAAAAAGGCTGCTCCAATCAAGTGTTGGTTAAAGAATAAAAAGCTCCAGAAAACATTGAGCCCGGTATTAATCAAAAAGACCAGAATAATCAGCCAGTTCTTTTTAGGCTTGTTCCAGACAATCAAGGCAGAAAAAGCAGAAAGAATAAAGATAATAGTCCAGACAACACCAATAATAAAACCAGGGGGAGTCCAGTCAGGAAGATTAATAGTTTCATACCAATCCATGCCTGTACCAGTAAAATAGCTGCCAATAACTGCAGTTAGGAAAACTATTAAAGGAATGATAATATAATTAGGCTTCATGATTGATTTTGTTTAAATCGCCCTTAAGAATAATCGGCTGGGTTAGTTTTATTTCTAAAGCATATCTTAAATCTTTTTCTTTCGGCGGATCAAATAATAAAAATATCTTTTTATTAAAATGCCTGGCTAAAGCTATCTCCATTAAAGTGGCTCCGCCTACATATCCTTTAATATTATTCTTCTCATAATTCAAAACAACTATACCATCGCTTTCTACGATCTGGTCAAACTGCTCCTTATCAATATTTGTCTTTATACAATAATCTAAATCCATATTTAAATTAGGGTCTTCAAGGCATTCATTAATATCTGAAGGAAGTATTATTTCATGGCCTAAAGACTCAAGCACTTCTTTGGCTTGAAACATCTCTTTAGAAAAATGCATGCTACCGCAAATTGCTAATTTCATACGTAATTCTTAATTAATCTCCTATAAGCACAATGCTGGCAATTAGCTCCAGAATCAGGGATATTGTCTGAGTCTAGGCACTTCTTAATATCAGCTAAACAAGATTCTATCCAGGAACCATCTCCCTGATAGGGAATAATAGATACTTCAAACTCCAGCTTTCCATCAAACTTAGGCCTGCCTTTATCAGCGTTAGCAAAGACAAAATAACCAATATTAGACACTTTAAATCCTAATTGACAAAAAATCCACTGATAAATCTCCATCTGCCTTTTATATCCCTGTTTATACTCGTCTTCCAAGGAAATATCATTCTTAGTGCTGGTGGCTTTGTAATCAACAATTATTAATTCCTTGTTCTTGTTAATCCAGACATCATCAATAATCCCGCAAACTTCAAGATTAGTAGGCTGATGAAAAACACAAGCTCCTTTATACTGATAATTATCATCTCTCCATTCAGCTAAATCAGGATGGCTAAAAGGAACAGCATCAATCTTATACTTTTTCATTAAAGTATGGCTCTGGCCTTTTTTCCTTAATAAATCAAATTCCTTCTTTAATAGCTGGTCTACAGCAGAGTTCAAAGGCCAGCCAGGCATATCTGGTTTGGCTAAGCCTAATTTCCTGTCTAAATAAAAACATCTGGGGCACTCCAGAAACATATCTATCTTGCTCCTACTAACCCTAAAAGTCTCTTTAGAATTGTATAGATTTCTTTTTCTTTGCTGGTATTGTTTCATATATTAGTGGACCCGGTGAGAATCGAACTCACATCAGAGCAATGCGAATGCCCTATTTTACCATTAAACTACAGGCCCTATTTAAAGCTTATTCTTAATGTTTTTAACAAACGGGTAAAGACAAAAACAGCTAAGACTTCTATGGTGATGACAGATATATTTGTCAGGGTAAAAGAAGGCTGGCCCTGAAAGTTATAGCTGTAATAATTATTAGTGGCAAAATCAACAATATAGAGAATAACAGTAATAGCTATCCAGGTATAAATAAAAACCTCTCCCTGCCTTTCTATTTTCTTCTTTCCAAACCATCTTACCAATTCTTTGTGAAAAGAGTAAATGACCAAGACTCCCAGATAAAACACTCCCATATTAGCCGGAGAAAAAGCTCCCCTGGTAAAGAACTCTATTATCAGCATACCCATTGTTACTACTGTTATTACAGAAGCAATAAGGAATAAATGCCTGTTTATTAAACTTTCTTCTTCTTTTAAAGTCTTTAAGTTCATATGTTATGTCGGAGTGCTGGGAGTTGAACCCAGGCTGCAGACTCCCGAAGCCTGTGTACTACCGTTATACTACACTCCGTTAAGTTACCCAGTATTTATCTTTTGTCATCTTATCTTCTTTCATTGTAATCTTATCTCTTTCCTTTCTTGACTTCTCAGCCAAGGAAGCCAGCTCCTTATCAGAAAGCCTGCCTAATTTCTTAAGTTCTTTCTCTAAAAAAGCTTTCTTGTTATTTTTAGGCTCAGCTAAAACATGGCCTAAAAGAATATCCAGGATTAAGCCGATCTTAGGACCTGGTTTAATTTTAAGAATATCTATAATATCCTTACCATCAAGCTTAAGCATCTTAACTGATATTGGGTCTTGGGAAACCTTTTCAACAATATATCTGAGATGACGCAGTTTGTAAGGTTCTGCTTTAGGACAGCCAGAGCCTATCCTGTCTGCCATTCTAACCTCAAGAAGCTCATTCATGCTCTCTGGACCCACTTTCCTTACTAATCTCCTAACAGAGGACTCAGTGACTTCATCCACATTATAGTAAAACAGATGATACCTGACCAGTTTAACCACTTTTTCAATATCCTTCTTAGAGAATCTTAACCTTTCCATTATCTGGCTGGTCATTCTAGCTCCTACAACTTCATGACCATAAAAAGTAGCATTAGTTCCTTGACCTCTTTTAGCTCTAGGCTTGCCTATATCATGGAACAGGGAAGCTAGCCTAACATGAAAATTATATCCCTTTTTAGCTGCATATTTCAAGGAAAGAACAGCATGCTCATAGCATTCATATATATGATGCTTATTCTGACTTATCTTATACCCTTCTTCCAGCTCAGGAATAATATACTTTAAAAGACCTAATTGTCTTAGCATTTCTATTCCCTCATCAGCCTTATCAGACATAATTATCTTTAAGAACTCATCTCTTATCCTTTCCTTGGAAATAGCTCTTAGCCAAAGAGCATTCTTCTTTATAGCCTGGCTGGTCTTGGAATCTATCTTGAAATCTAAGACAGAAGCAAACCTTACCGCTCTCATCATTCTCAAGGCATCTTCGGAAAAGCGGTCTTCAGGATTCCTAACTGCTTTAATTATCTTCTTGCTTAAATCCTTTTCTCCGTCAAAAGGATCAATAATCTTTCCTTTAGAATCCAAAGCCAGAGCATTAACAGTAAAATCTCTTCTAGAAAGATCTTCTTCTATGGTCTTAGCCCATTCAACCTTATCAGGATGCCTTTTATCTGTATATTTCTCTTCTACTCTAAAAGGAGTAATCTCAATATTATCAGGCACAGTAACAGTGCCAAACTCATTATTAGTAAAGCTTTTAGGGAATATCTTAATAATCTCATCGGGTTTAGCATTAGTAGCAATATCCCAGTCTTTAGGCTTATTTCCCTGGATTAAATCACGCACACAGCCACCTACTAAGTAAGATTGGAATCCCTTTTTCTCCAGCTTACTAAGAATATTTTTAATTTCTTTAGGAATCTTTATCGTCATTGAAAATGGAAGATTTATTCTCCCTATTTTATCTTATCTTATAAATTGATTTATTTCAACTTTTATGGTAAAACAAGAATATGCCCCTGTGGTGAAACGGATATCATGTAGAGCTTCGGACTCTAAGTTTCGGGTTCGAATCCTGACGGGGGCACATTTGACAATGTAATCCCTCTATATTAAGATTATTATTACTTGTAATATAATAGTTCTTTGTATTTATTAAAGGGGAGATAGCTCAAACTGGTAGAGCGCCGCTTTTGCACTGCGGAGGTCGTGGGTTCGAATCCCTCTCTCTCCAATCAAAAAAGCAATGTTTTTACGCATTGCTTTTTTAAATATATATTATTTTCTACATCCAGCGCAGTTTCTTGCTTCTGGATGAATCTTTAGTCTCTCTTCGGGAATGTTTTTACTGCATTTCTCACACTTACCGTATTTATCTTTCTTAATCTTTTCCAAAGCCAGATTAATATCCTGAAGCCTGACCTCCATATTATGCTCAACTGGAAGCAGGTTTACATAGGCTTCAACCTGATCAGCTGCATCTTCTAAAGCCTGACCTCCTACTGCTCCATCTGGCTGAGGGAATCTGGTATCCCAGTCACCCTTAAGCTTTTCATCTTTATTAGCAAATCTCTTTAACTCCTGTTCTAAAGAAGCTTTCTGCTCTTCCAGCTTCTTTTCTAGTTCTTTAAGTAATTTCTTATTCATATTTATTGATTTTCTTCTGGCAAAGCTGTGAGCTTTTCTAAAACTCTCTCCATGCTCTTCCAGGAACTGGTGAGTACGAAATAATCATCTAAAACTGAGTAGCAGATTCCTAAGTCTTGAGTAGTAAGAGTCTTGTATTTAAAATCAGGGCCTTGATAACCATCAACATCACTAGCTTTTCTGAAATAAGGGACTAATCCAGGCTGGTCTTTACCTAATAGTCCAAAGAACTGTTCAAAATCATCCTCCATTGTTGCTTCCTGGCCTAATAATATAGTTTTTAAAACCAGGGCATCAGTAGTTCTGACTATTAGACCTAATCTATTGCCCTGGGACTGGGAATAGCTGAACAAAGTCAAGTCATCCTCTACCTTATTATAGAAATCATCAGGCATATTAACTGCTAAAGCCTGAAAAAACTCATTTAAACCAATAACATTCTCCTCAGCCCTAATTATTATTCTCTTAAACTGGTTGTCAGACTGCCACTCTCCTAATACCCGGGAAAGCTCTGGATAAACATCGTCTAAACTTGATATTGTTATTGTTTCAGTTTCCTCAACAGAAATCAATGACTGGGGAATAATAATCTCTTCCAAGCCGTTAGAAACCTCTTCTCCTGGACCAGAAGGAACAACATTCCTTACTCTGAAAAACCACCACCAAAAAGTAAGAATGGCTGCTAAGATAATGACTACAGCAGCAACGATCAAAAGCCTAATCCATAGTTTTTCTCCTCCGCTCGGCTTCTTAGGAACAACTCTGATAACTCCTTCTCCTTTTTTCTCTCCAACAGCAAACTTGGGGCCTTGTTCTTTCTTCTCTTTAGAAGGAAAGGGCTGTTTACTGCTTAATCTTTGTAAAAGCTCTGCTCTTCTCTTTTCCAAAGAAACTGCTTTCTTCTGCTCTTCTTCCTCCTGTTTTATTCTTAACTCCTCCTGCTTTCTCCTGGCTTCTTCTTCTTTTCCCTGTTGTTCTTGTTTTCTCTTTTTCTCTTCTTTTTGCTTCTCTTCCAAAGAAAACCTCAGAGCTTCTATTCTTTTCCTGGCTTGTTCAATCTTATCCTCTTTGGGCTCTTCAACAACCTTGGGTTCTTCCTTAGGCTTTTCTTCAACCTTGGGCTTATTTTCCAGCTTCCTGTCTATTTCTTCTATCCTGGCAGAAATACTGGTTTCTTTTTCCAAAGAGCCTTTAATCCTGGCTTCCAGTCCCTTTAACTGACTAGTTAAACCCTGTTTGGCTTCTTCCAGCTCCCATTTCTTTGACTCTATCTGCCTTCTCTTTTCATCAAGATCCCATCTTTCCTTTTCCAGTTCTCTTCTTCTTCCCAGGTCCTGGGCTGCTTTTTCCTCTTGTTCAGCCATCTTCTTCTTTTCCTCTATTTCTCCTTCTTCAGCCAGGATATTATCCAGATTTCTACTTACTTCATTTAACTTTGCAGTTAAATCAGTTTTTTCAGCATCAAAAGACTCTGTTAAAGCCTTAACCTCTTCTAGTTGGGCAACTAATCTTATCTTCTCCAGCTCAAGATCCAGCCTAGCTCCTTTCCTGCTAATTTCTTCGCTCTTCTTAATTAGGCCCGCTTCTTTAAACTCTATATCATCACCTCTTTCCTCTATTTCCCGCATCTTAGCGTCTAAATCCTTTAGCTTCTCGTCCCAAGGCCATCTTTTCTCTTCTAAAGCCCTTCTTTTCTCTTCTATCTTCCACCTTTCTTTTTCTATTCTTTTTCTTTCTCCTGGAGACTGAGCTGACATCTCTTTCTGCTCTAAAGTTTCTTGAGCATCCTCTATTCTTTTTTCTCTATCAGCAATAACCTGGAAGTTTCTTTTAACCTCTTCTAATTTAATTAAAAGGCTTGACCTTTCTGCCTCTAAGCTCTGTTTCTCACTTTCTAGCTCAGAAGTTTCTTTTCTAATAGCTTCTTTTTCCTTAATTAAGGCTTCTTTTTCCTCTCTAAGAATGGTTTTTCTGTCTTTGGGCTCTTTCTCAATAAACTCTTCAACCATTTTCTCTTCAATGCGGGGCTTTTTTCTGGCTTCTGTTGTTTTTTCCTGTTTTATTCTTTCCTCTTCTGCTATGCGCTTTTTCTCTTCTCTCTGGACCTGAAGCATTTTCTCTCTGGCTTCTTCTTCCTTTCTTATTCTCTCCTCCTCCTGTTTCCTAAACTGCTCTTCTTTTTCTACTTGTTTCTTTCTCTGTTCTGCCTCTACCTCCTGACGAGTCTGCTCTTTTTTCTCTCTGAGTAAATCGTCTTCTTCTGTTTTCATTTTCGTTTCTTCCTGTTTTTTAATCTCTTCTTCTATCTTCCTTTTCCTTGTTTCTTCTTGTTCTCTCTGTTTCTGCTTTTCTTTGGCATAATCCGAGCCCTCTGCCTTGTATCCTTCGGCAGTTGCTTCCAACTGAAGACGGGCAATATCCTTCTTCATGGTTCTTATTGCCTTTTTTTCAATTGAAAGTTCTCTTTCAGCCATATTATTCTTTTTTTATTAATGATAAGTTTATTCTTCCCTGATCATCAACAGACAAAACCTTTACTGAAACACTATCACCAACTTTTATTACATCTTCTACTTTTTTAACTCTTGTTTTAGAAAGCTTGGAAATATGAACTAATCCCTCCTGGTTGGGCAAAACTTCAACAAAAGCCCCGAAATCAGTAGTTTTCTTTACCTTGCCTTTAAGAACCTCTCCAACAACAACCTCTCTGGTAATGTCCTGAATCCAGGAAAGGGCTTTATCAGCTCCTTGTTTTGTTTCCGAAGTAATATAGATCAAACCAGAATCTTCAATATCTATCTGAGCTCCTGTTTTATCAATAATCTCATTGATTACTTTTCCTCCAGGACCTATTACTTCCCTGATTTTGTCTGGATTAATCTGGATTGTAAGAATACGGGGAGCGTAAGAAGAGAGCTGACTTCTTGGCTTTGATATTGTCTTTTCCATTACAGTCAAGATATCCATTCTGGCTTTTTTAGCCTTATTCAAAGCCTCTTCTACAATCTTTCTGTTTATACCATCTATTTTAACATCCATTTGAAGAGCTGTAATTCCTTTTCTGGTCCCAGCTACTTTAAAATCCATGTCTCCGTGATGATCTTCAGGCCCCTGGATATCAGTCATTACCTTATACTCTCCTGTTTTATCATCTTTAGCCAAACCAATGGCAATTCCAGTAGCTAATCCGCTTATTGGCACTCCGGCATCCATTAAGGCCAAAGAAGAGCTGGAAACAGAAGCCATTGAAGTAGACCCATTAGAAGAAAGAATCTCAGAAACTATTCTTATAGTATAGGGAAAATCTTCAGACTGGAGGATCAATGGTCTAAGAGCTTTTTCTGCTAAAGCGCCGTGGCCGATTTCTCTTCTGCCTGGTCCTCTTAAAGGACCAACCTCTCCTGAAGAATAGGGAGGAAAGTTGTAATGGTGCATAAACTTCTTATACCCAACTATCTCCATTCCCTCTATCAACTGCTGGTCTCCTGGGGAACCCAGGGTCAAAATAGACAAAGCTTTGGTCTGGCCCCGGGAAAACAAACCGGTGCCATGAGTCCTGGGAAGCACTCCCACCTGGGCAGTGATTTTCCTGACCTCATCCAAGCCCCTGCCATCAACTCTCTTATTATATTTTATTATATTTTCGTGAATTAATCTATCTATCTCTTCATCTAAAATATCTAAAGCATCAGTTGATTTATCTTCATCAATAAAAGAAATCAAATCCTTTTTTACCTTATCCAAGGCTTCAGAATCTTTATCAAAAAGAGCTTTCCCTAGCTTGTCTTTTAAAAAGTCTTTAACTTCTTTTTCAAAATCAGAATCTGTTTTTTTCTCCAAAACAAATTTTTCCTTACCAACCTTTTCCTGAATATCTTTCTGGAATTCAATAAGGCTCTTGAGATATTTATCCACCAGATCTAAAGATTCTAAAATGGACTTTTCTTCTACTTCATTAAATCCTCCTTCTATCATGTTTATTAAAAGCTCTTTGCCGTTTAAAAGCCCGGAAAAAACAATGTCCAAATCGCTTCCTTCTTTTTCCTCATAACTGGGGCTTAAAATAAGCTTTCCATCTTTACGGCAAACCCTGACAGCTCCCAAAGGACCTTCCCAGGGAATATCAGAGATAGACAAAGCAATAGAACTGGCTAATAGAGCTAATGTATCAGGATCATTCTCTCCATCCCAGGAAAGAATAGTAGCAATAACCTGAACATCCCTGGCCAAACCCTTGGGAAATCTGGGACGAATAGACCGGTCAATCAAGCGGGCGTTGCAGATTGCTTCATCAGAAGGCCGGCTCTCTCTTTTAATATAGCGGGGGCCTTTGATTTTCCCAGCAGCGTAATACTTTTCCTGATATTCAACAGTCAAAGGAAAAAAACCGAGATTTTCCCGGTCTTCCTTACTCATTACCGCAGTGGCTAAAACTAAAGTATCTCCAGAACGCGCTAGAACACTTCCGTTGGCTTGTTCGGCTAAAGTATTAACTTCAACTTCAATAGTTTTTCCGTCTAATTTTAAATTAAACTTATTCATTTCTTTAACAGGAACTTTTTGGGAGATAATCCCAAATCAATAAACTCATCAGTTATTTCTTTTAACTTGGAAGAAGATGACTTGCCAAAAGCAATTATCTCTACTCTTTTGCCCTGGTTCTTTAAGTACTCAACCAAAGAAATGAAATCTCCGTCTCCGGAAACAATAACCAAGGTATCAACACTAGGAGCTATTCTAATAGCGTCAATAACCAATCCTACATCCCAATCAGCTTTTTTCTGGCCTCCATAAAACTCCTGAAGCTCTTTAACCCTTGTCTCAATCCCCAGCTTGACCAAAGCATCAAAAAAGGGCTTTTCTTCTCCTGTTTTAGTACTGACAACATAAGCAAAAACCCTGACTAGGCTTCTTCCGCTTATTGCCAGCTTCAGTATTTCCCGAAAGTTAACTCGGGCATTATATAAGTTCTTGGCCGAATGATAGAGGTTCTGAACATCAATCAGAACTCCTACTCTCTGGCCAGAGTGTTTTATTACCATATTATTTTTTTAGTCCTACTTCTTTAATAATTTTATTATATCTCTTTTCGTCTTCTTTCTTAAGGTGCTTTAACAATCCTCTTCTCCTAGAAACCATTTTTAAAAGCCCTCTTTTAGAATGAAGGTCTTTAGGATGTTTTTTTAAATGAGAAAGCAGACCCTTAATTTCTTCTGAAAGCAAGCCGATTTGGACCTCATCAGATCCAGTATCAGCATTATGAGTTTTATGCTTCTCAATTATTTTTATTTTTTCTTCTGTTTTTAACATATATTAAGTGCCTCGCGCAGGACTCGAACCTGCAACCTTGGGCTTAAGAGGCCCCTGCTCTACCGATTGAGCTAGCGAGGCTAATCAAAGACTGCAATTAACAACTGACCATCCGGGGCTAAAGCCAATCAGCAGCATAAATAAATTAACTAAGGCCCAGGCTCCATAAACAATCACCAGGCCGATAGCAACTGCTATAAACAATTTCTTTGCCTGATTAATTAAATCCGGGCCTCCCATTTGACCACTGCCACCAATAACATACATTGCGCCTCCTATGGCTATCATTAAGGCTGCAGCGCTAGGAGCAAGTATCTTAACAGTAAAATCAAAAACATTATCAAGCATTAAAAAGAAATGACAAAGAGTACAAGGCACAGCTTGATCTCCTGGCTGGTCAGGATCATCCTGGGAAAGACCGCAGGGAACAATGCCAGCGTAGACCGGACCAGCAAATAAAAAAATTACAAAAACCACTAAAAATAGTTTTAATAATACTTTCTTCATCTTTTTTAATGTTAGCAGATATTTTCTAAAAAAACAACCCTTTTAAACAGGGTTTAAAGAATTAAAACAAATCTTGATTATCTAAAGGGATTCTTAGCTCCAATTACACTAAAATGAACGTGACAGCCAGTAGAGATTCCTGCTCCTGGAGTTCCTGGTTGTCCTCCCATCAAAGCGATTATTTCTCCCTGGGAAACCTGCTGGCCAGAAACAACCAAGCTGCTGGAAATATGGCCGTAACCAGTAACCACTCCATTAGGATGTAATATGGTAATAGTATTACCAGCTCCGTAATTCCAACCATAAGATACTCTTTGGACTACTCCACCAGCAGAAGCATAAATAGGATCTCCGCACTTGCCTCCAAAATCAATAGCATTATACCAATGAAGCCCTTGAGTAATATAACAATTAGCATGAGGGCAAATAAAATAGCTTGAACCTATTGGAATATTAGCATAAGTGGTTACTGCCTTAGGTTTTTCCCCACCAGGAACAACCAAAATATCCCCGATAAAGACATCTCCTTCATCAGAAAGATTGTTAAAAGAAATTATTTCTGAAACCTTTGCCTTGTGAGCTTCAGCAATCTCGCTTAAAGTATCTCCCTGCTTTACATTATAAACAACTCCGGAAACAGGCAGAATAACAAGCTTCTGGCCTATTTTAAGAACTGACTTAGAGGTTAAATCATTGGCCCAAAGAATAGTTTCCATAGAGATGCTATATTCTTCAGCCAAAGAAGAAAGTGTTTCTCCTGATTTTACAGTATGTTCAATAATCTCTTTCCTGCTCTCTGGTACGTCCTCTACACCTCCTAAAAGAGCTCCTAAGACCTGGGGATCAACTGTGGCCGGAGGAGAAACACCCTTTAAAGCGTTATCCTGAATAAGAGTCAAGTCAGGGGATTCTCTTAAAAAGTTATTGTAAGACTGAAGAAATAAATTCGTTGGCTGGGAGGCTGAAGCTAAAAAAGAACCCTGGAATGAACCTGGGTTAAAAAAGAAAACCGAAAACAAACAAACAGTTAAAGATATAACTAAAAACTTTATCCAAGATAAAGCTTTGATTCCAAGCAAATCCTCTGCTTTAGCCTTAAAGAATGAAAAAACAAAGGATAGAGCTTTTAGAGAAGATTGTATAAAATTAAATCTATGAATAGTTCGGTCTCCCTAAATAAAACCTTTATATTATTCTCCATCATACCTTTTCAAGAACAGAGGGTCAAGGGTTTTTTCCACAAGCCAAAATCTGCTATTATTAACTAATGAACCCCGTTAGAGAAATTTCGATAATGTGCCAAAGGCACAAAATAGACGGGGGTTGAGAGATATAAATTATTAATAGATTAAACATGAATTTCGAGAATATCTATATAATAGATCGAAATTCTTCTTCGGGGTGAACAAAATAAAGCCAATTAAAAGACTGGGCCAGAACTTCTTAATTAATAAGAAGATTATTAAGAAGGTTATTAATACTGCCAACTTAAAGCCTCAAGATACTGTTTTGGAAATAGGGCCCGGTATGGCTGCTCTTACCCAAGAGCTGATTAAAAAAGCCAAGGTTATTGCTATAGAAAAAGATTATCGGCTCTACCAGATTCTTCAACAAAGATTCAGGGATTTTAAGAATATAGAGATTATTAACCAGGATGCTTTAAAATACGACCCTAAAATCAAGAACTATAAGATTGTTGCCAACCTGCCTTTTTATATTACTGCTCCAGTAATCAGGAAGTTCCTGGAAATAAAAAACCAGCCCAAAGAAATGGTCTTGATAATCCAAAAAGAGGTTGCTCAGAGAATATGCGCTAAGCCCCCTGATATGAACATCTTGGCTCTTTCGGTTCAGATATATTCAAAACCTGAAATAATATCCTATATCTCAAAAAGATCTTTCTCCCCTGTGCCAAAGGTAGACAGCGCTATTATTAAAATAACTCCTCATAAAAATTATAGGATTAATAAGGATGATTTCTTCAAGATAATTAAAGCTGGTTTTTCTCATCCTAGAAAACAGCTTGCCAACAACCTGGCTAAAGGATTAAAATTAAACAAGGAGGAGATTAATTCTTTATTGAAGAAAAACAATATCAATCCAAAAGCTAGAGCAGAATCATTAAGTATTAATGATTGGCTTCAGCTTATTAAAAGTGGTATAATATTTTAATGCCCCGTAGAGAAATTTCGAAAGATTATGTTTTATTATAATTATTTATTGTATAATAATATAAAGAACAGATTCTACGTGGGCTATACATCAGATTTAAAAGATAGGATTATAAAACATAATCAAGGATTAGTTCAATCAACTAAACCGCACAGGCCTTGGATATTAATATATTACGAAGCATGTTTAAATAAAAAAGATGCTATGCGTAGAGAAAAATACTTAAAAACAAATCAAGGTCAAAGATTAATAAAAAGAAGATTAAAAGAATATTTTTTTGATATTCGAAATTCTTCTTCGGGGTAATGCTGTGGAAAACTAAAAACCTGTTTTCTCGCCTAAATAAAAAGGGAACAATTTTTCTTGTTTTCCTTTTTTCTTTTTTAGGCTTGGCTTATCCTAAAGTATCCTTTGCTGGCTGGGTAGTAAACTTAGGCGTAAACATTGCTACTCTTATTCCTTACTGGTTTGGCCGCGTAATCCTTAGTCTTGCTATTAAATTTACTAGTATTTGCGGAAGCCTTGTTAATTGGGTTGTTAGCCCTAGTTTTATCAGCTACAGCTACACAAATCCAGCAACTAATCCAGTAATTGAGGTTGGATTAAATGTTACTCAAGGCCTGGCTAATATGATTCTAGTCCTGATTTTAATCTATATTGCTATTGCTATTATGCTTCAATTAGCGGGCTATGAGACAAAAAAGCTTTTAGTCACTTTTATTATTGTTGCCCTGTTAGTAAACTTTACTCCAGTTATCTGTGGATTAGTTGTTGATGCTTCAAATATTGTAATGAATTTCTTTACAAAAGACCTGCCCGCAGATTCCTTTGCCAAGTTAATGACTAGTAAGGTTGAAAAACTTTCAATTCCCTTCCCTCCTAGCATTAGCACAAGTTATAAAACCACCCTCAGCATTCTTACCCAAGTTGTTTTATTAGTAGGATTTCTTTTTATCCTAAGCTTAATTCTCTTGATTTTTGCCCTTATTTTCATGTTAAGATATATTGCTATCTGGCTTTTAGTTATCCTCTCGCCGATAGCTTTTGTTTTCTATATTATTCCTACTACAAAGCAGTACTTTTCGGATTGGTGGAAACAATTCATTAATTGGTGTTTTATCGGAGCTACTTGCGGATTTTTCCTTTATTTAGCCCTTTTTATGGTAACGCGTTTTGAAACAGTACCCTCTGAAAGAATTGCTGCTCCAGGGATATCGGGCGAGCTTACTGTTGTTGATGGAATTCTTCCTTATTATGTAGCCGTCGCTTTTTTAATAATAGGTCTTATGTTTGGCCTTAAAACATCAGCTATCGGAGCTTCCAGCGTAATAGGAGCTGTTAAGGCTAGAGGAAGGTCAGTTGCGGGAGGTACAGGAAGATTAGCAAAAAGAGGAGCTAAAGCTGCTGCTAGAAAAGTCTACGAAAAGGGATTAAAGCCTAATTTTGAAAAACCTGCACGATGGTTTGCAGATAAGGTTTCTCGAGGTGCGTCAAGAGCAGGAAGTTGGGGAATTCCCGTTGGTAAGAAAGCAAGGCTTAAACCTTTGTTTTGGTTAAAATGGGCTACGCCAGAAAGCTTTAGAGCAGCTGGGAATATAAGGCCGTCCATTGAAAAAGCAGCAAAGAATGCTGAGAAGAGGTCTGGAGTTGATTCGGGCGCCAGAATAGCCACACAGACAGTTACGGGAGCAGAAGGCGCCGGAGAGTTAATTAAAACACTAAAGGCTAATGACGCTCAAGACATTTTTAAAGAGTTTAGAAAGATTGGTCACTGGAAGGATATGAACGATCAAGAAATATTAGAAGATGATAGATTTAATAATATTATGGCTCCTTTATTAAAGCATGCCCAAGCGGCAGGAATGTTAGGAACTATTTTAAGAAGAGACCCTCGTTTAGCTAAGGTGGCTCATAAGGCTAAGATCTCTGGATATACTAAAAATAAAGATGGTTCAGCAATGACCAGGGAACAAGCTGTTGCCAAAGCTGTTTCAGAAGCAAGGTCGGAACATATTAAAGACTGGGAGCCAGAGACCTTAGAAGATCCCGATGTTATAATGGCTTGTTTGGCTCAATTTGAAAGAGACAGATGGCTGCAAGTTAACCGTGCAGTCAAGCATGGACAAAATACTGCCCTGGAAAGCATGGACGATGTTTTCTCTAATCTTAAAGTACAAAAAAACCTAACTGGTAAGGACGATGAGAAGTTCTGGAAAGAGGAGTTTAGAGATCGTGTTAAAAAAGTATTCGGCGATGATAAGTACTTTATAGCTGTGAAGGAACAGAGAATGATTAATACCAGTTGGAGACCAGCGAAATCAACAGGGGCGCCAAAAAAAATCCAAGAAGAAGTTGAAGCACTTAGAAGAATGAACGCAAGTGGCAGAGGAACTTCTCCTGGGAGTGCAGTTATGGGAAAAATGGAAGAAACTAAAAAAACAGGCCGACTAAGCAAACCACGAACAGGAGAAGAAGGGAAGAGAAGAAAGAATGTCCCGCGCACAGGAATAGAAGGTAAGAGAAGAAAGAAATAAAGAAGGCCACCTAATAAAATAGGCGGCCTTTTGAGATAGTCTTTTTATTGCCTTGGTTCCAGAAAACTCGGGGAGCCTTAATTTCCTTTCGCAATGGCACGTGCTGCACTAACAACGCCGGCAATTAGGGGCGCTAAGCCACTGCCACGCGCGTCAACCAAGCTTCCCGTATCTGCTCCTTTGAAGTATAAGACAAGGTCTCTTGCAGCCTCCATAGCTTCCTTTTTATTAAGTCCTCCGTGTTTTTTTTGCATTAAAAGATTAACAATCCTACCATATAAACCTCCTGATTCCATGACTTTTTGTGAAACTTCATCTTGAGCAGCTTTAAGACTGAGAGCAGCGAGAGTAATTGATCTTTCTTCCTCAAAAATCTTTTGCCTTGCTGCAACAACCTTTTCATCCCAGTTAAAATCACTGATAGTTAAACGTTTTGCCTCTAATCCATATTCCTTGATTGTATTGCCCAGTTCCGGGAAAAACTCGCTTATTTCCTCCCACCATGATGCCTTCCCTTTGCTGTGAATAGCTGTTAGAACTTCATCAACAGTAAGATTGTTAAGATGGGTGCGTAAAGCATTTTCTCCGTTTTCTTCAAGCGCATCCTTCCAATCTTTAATGCCATAAATCATGCGAAGGATACTACTTTCTTCTTGATCTGTACCGGCTCCGATTAATTGTACCCACAAAATGGGTTCTACAAGTTCGGTCTTTCCTCCATTTTTAAGGTCGATATGGATCCCGTTAGGATATTTTCTTTCTGGAAATAATTCTATTCCCTGCTCCCAGGTATCAATCCATAGCCTTCTGTACATTAAGAGAGGTAGGGTCCATCTAAGACCCGGTCTTTTAATACAGAATGGC
This sequence comes from uncultured Candidatus Saccharibacteria bacterium, assembly GCA_964408385.1. GTDB lineage: Bacteria > Patescibacteriota > Minisyncoccia > Minisyncoccales > GWA2-38-27 > CAYOZF01. The sequence continues at coordinate 24,479 of CAYOZF010000008.1, forward strand.
TTGCCTAAAAACTCCACCATGAGCCTTTCTTCGGGCTGGATTATCACAAATCCTGTAAGGGCAAATAAAATTAACGTTGCTGGAATTCCTAAAAGAACATAAGCAACAATCAGAAGCCCTGTTAAGAGAAAAATCGTTCCCAACAATAGAGAAACAATTAACGCGAAGAATATCTTATCGAGCCAAAAATCAACCCTTTCGGCAGTTTCTTCCATTGTTTTTTTAATTTGATCTATTTGTGCTGACATAATTCTATCCTCTCAATTCTATTTTTATTTTTAAACGTACCATTGTTTATCAAGAAAACACTTCTTGATGCTTAATCATATCATATATTTATATTTTTGTCAATATCAAATATCAGTTGAGCGATATTAAACACTAAAGTAAGCTAAGCTTACTTACGCTTGCTTAGTAGCATCGGTGTGGATAATAAAAGCTAAGCTTCTATAGAAGCTTAGCTTTGTAGGACTAAATATTACATATTATACGCATTAGGTGGACTTGATAGGCATTACTACATAAAGATAGGTATCATCCCCTACTGGCTTTATAACCC
>CAYOZF010000009.1:0-22426 GCA_964408385.1 uncultured Candidatus Saccharibacteria bacterium
TACTTTACATAAAGAAGCAAAGAAATAAATGAGTTATAATCCGAGTTATAATCCGGGATTATAACAAGGGGACTTGGTTCAGTGGTAGAATAGCGGTCTCCAAAACCGCGGACGGGAGTTCGATTCTCTCAGTCCCCGCAGTATTTAATCTTTAATATTTAAGCTTAATTAATTTAAGTTTTTATTGGTTTTTTTAGGAAATTAAGTTAAAATAAAAACATGGCAATACTTGAGATTAAGAAATTCAAAGACCCTGTTTTAAGAAGAAAGTGCAGGAAAGTAAGAAAAATAGACAAGGAGATCAGGAAACTCATAGTTGATATGGTTCAGACAATGGGCAAGGGCCAGGGGGTTGGTTTGGCTGCTCCTCAAGTTGGGGTCTTAAAAAGAATAATTGTAGTTCAGACTGACTTGAAAGGTCAGCGGATTTTAGCTTTGATTAACCCCAAGGTTATTAATAAAAGCAGGGAAAAAGAAAAAGGAGAAGAAGGTTGTTTAAGCTTCCCAGGAATATTCTTAGAAATAAAAAGATCAAAGCAAGTGGAAATAAAAGCCTTGGATATAAATGGAAAAGAGATTAAGTTTAAAGCCCAAGGGTTTTTAGCCAGGGTTTTCCAGCATGAAATAGACCACTTAGACGGGATATTATTTTTTAATAGGTTGAATATTATTAAAAGAATAATGTTTAAATTAAAACATCTTCATGGATTTAACTGATTCATTAGTTAAACAAGGATGGTTAAAAACACCAAGGATAATTGAGGCTTTTAAAATAATTAAAAGAGCTGGTTTTATGCCTGATGAGGTTAAGGATTTAGCTGAAGTTGATGAAGCTATGCCTATTGGTTATGGCCAGACAATTTCCCAGCCCATGACCGTTGCTTTTATGATGGAACAGCTTCAGCCCGATTCAGGGCAGAATGTTCTGGATATTGGCTCTGGTTCCGGCTGGACAACTGGCTTGTTATCCCAAATAGTAGGGGAAAAAGGCAGGGTTACAGCCATAGAAATAATCCCGGAATTAAAAGAGTTTGGTGAAAGCAATCTTTTTAAATATGGTTTTGTCAAAAAAGGCATTACTCAGTTTATTTGTGCTGATGGGTCTAAGGGGTATAAAAAAGAGGCTCCTTTTGACAGGATACTGGTTTCTGCCTGTGCTAAGGAGGTTAGTAAAGACTGGAAGAGCCAGCTGAAAATAGGAGGAAGGATAGTTGTCCCAATTGGTAATTCAATCTGGGTTTTAATCAAGAAAACAGAAAAGGAATTTAAACAAAAAGAACATCCTGGTTTTGTTTTTGTTCCCTTGGTATGAAACTTAATAATTTCTAATAAATTAATGAAATATATTATAGCTTTTATTATTGCTCTAATTCTAATCTCAGGTTTTTTGGTTTGGCAGGGAATATATAATCCAATAGACCACGATTCTGAGGAAACGATTGTTTTTTTAGTTGAAAAAGGGGAAAGTGCTAAAGACATTGCTCTAAACCTGAAAGACCAGGGTTTGATAAGATACAGTTCTTTCTTTAGGATTTATGCCTTGGTTCAGAACAAAGAGGACAAGCTTAAAGCAGGGGAATACGAGTTTTCTCCTAATATGAATGTTCCTGAGATTCTTGATAAGCTATCTTCAGAGCAAAGGATTAAAAAGATGATAACAATAATTGAAGGTTGGGATTTAAGAGATATCAGAGAATATTTGGAAAAACAGGGAATTGAAACAGGAGAGCTGGATCCGAGATTAGAAGGTTATCTTTTTCCAGATACCTACGAGATATTTCCTGGAGACGGAATAGAGGAGATAGTTGAGAAGATGCTTGCTAATTTTGAGGAGAAGACAAGTCCTTTCGAACAGGAAATTGTTTTTCAAGACAAGACAATTCTGGAGATAATTACAATGGCTTCCTTGATTGAAAAAGAAGTAAGAACTCTGGAAGATAAAAAGATTGTGTCTGGTATTTTGTGGAAAAGAATAGAAGCAGGAATGCTTTTGCAGGTAGATGCAACAATAACCTATATTACCGGGAGAAAAACCACCGAGATACTGCAGGAGGAGTTAGCGATAGATTCTCCTTACAATACCTATAAGTACAAAGGTTTGCCCCCAGGTCCTATCTGCAGTCCTGGATTAGAAAGTATTGAAGCAGCGGTTTATCCCCAGGAAACTGAATACTGGTTTTATCTTTCTACTCCTGAGGGAGAGACTATTTTCAGCAAGACCCTGAAAGAGCATAATCAGGCAATAGCAAAATATTTAAAATAGAGATAAGAAAAATTTTACCAAATTTTTTCTACAAGGTATAATAAACTAATGGCTAATTTTAACTGGCTGGAAAATCTTCCCTGGATTGTTTTCGGTCTTGTTCTGACAATTGCGGTAATTATATTTCTTACTGGAGCTTTTTTCTTTTTGGCTTTTAGAAATCCAGAGAAGAAGCAAAGAGGAGAAAGAATTCTGATAAGGTCAATTTACTGGTTTTCTTCAGCCGTTTTGATTATTGTTGTGTTTTTTGTTTTAAGCCAGTTGCTTGACAAATGGCAGGCTACCCCCGTGGAGAACACTGGAGAGATTCCTTTCTCTCCAGTAAGCACTAGTTTTCCTCCACCGCCTGAATCTATTGAGGTTGCCGGAGTTTATTTTAGCGGGCCTTTCTGGCTAGGCAATAATACTTCTCTTGTTAAGGAGTCAATATTTTTGGTTTTGTGTAAAAATGATGATCAATATGATATAATATATATTGGGGAGAATGTTAAAGAGATGAGCCTTTTAAATCATCTTGAATATCAGTGCTGGACAGAGAACTGTTCTGATTACAGCAAGCTTTATCTAGCTGTTTTTGAGATTCCTTCAGTAGAACAGAGACATACTATTAAAACAGAGGCTTTAGAAGCTCTTAATAAGAGCTTCAAGCCTCCTTGTCCTTATGAATAATTCAATCTTAGACAAAATAAGGGGAGAAAGAACTATAATGTTTTTCATTATAGGGATTATTGTGGTGGTTATAGTAGTAGTTGTTTATTTAATTATTAGCTATACCGGAGAGAAGATAGAGATTACTTCTCCTATTGGCAGAGAAGAATGGGAAATAGGCCAGACCTATTCTATAACTTGGAATTCAAAAGGAGTAGATAGAGTAGGTATTGTCTTGTTTAAGGGTTCAGAGGCTCAATGGATAGCAGAGAATGTTGATGCTGCTTTAGGAAAGTATGATTGGCATATTTATTCTGGTCAGGGCTATGGAGACGGCTTCTGGATAGCTGTTTTTGAATATCCCTGGAGACAAGGGAATTTAATTGATTATACCAACGGAGCAATAGTTATTACTTATCCTGAGATGTCTTCCTGTGATAATTTATCAGTTGAACAGGAATGGCCCTATTTAGCCAGTGATTTTCCTGATTTGAGAGGAGTCTTTTTAACAAAGAAGTTTTATCGAGGTGATTTGAAAGGTCTGGATGGAGCAGATGAGATTTGTCAGCAGGAGGCTGGAGAGCTGGGCTTGGAGGGGGAGTGGATGGCTTTCCTGGGCGGAGAAGATAATAATGAAACAGTTGTTGAAAGATTGAATAAAAGTCCTAGAGGGACAGAAGGTGTTTTTGTTCAGGCTGTTGCCTCAGCTGTTCTGCTTAGAGGTTCAACCTGTCATCGTTTGTTAGGTAGTAATTTCCAGGAGTTCTTAGAAAGATTATCTGCTTTAAAAGTAGTTAACGAAGATAAATTAGACCAGGTTTTCTTAAAAGGTATGGAAAGTGTTTGGTTAGGAAGAATTGATGAAATAAGCAAAAAGGATTGTATCCCAGTAATTTATAAGTTCGCTGATTCCAATCGTCCTATTGCCGAGGCTTATAGTTTTACAACTACTTGCCAGAACTGGACCCAGGAAGAAGGTTTTGTCCAGGGTTATCCTCTTAATCCAAATCAGCCTGCTCCGACTTTCCCAACTTGCTATACTCCTTCTGGAATCTTAACTAACGCTGTTTCCTTGTCTGGATTAAGTTTAGGATTAGAAGAGAGCGGGAACAACGAGGCCTTTAGTCCTTACCAGGGCAAGAAATGTAATGAAGCTCAAAAACTTATCTGTATAGAGAAATGAAGAATAAATCTTCCATCAAAGATGTGAGGGCTTGACAAAGTTTTTTAAAAGATTAATATATAATATTATCCATAGACAGCAGGCAAGTTAAGTCCTGCCCAGGACGAAGTCTATTTTGTTGTCTGTGGATAATCCACAGATTTTTTTATGGCTTTAACAAAAGAACAAAAACAAAATATTGTTAAGCAGATAAAAGAAAATATTGCTAATCAGAAAGCAATGGTTTTTGTATCCTTTAAAGGATTAAAAGCAGCTGATCTTTTTGAGTTGAGAAATGAATTAAAAGAATCAGAATGCTTGTTTTCTGTTGTTAAGAAAACCTTATTAGACAGAGCTTTAAAGGAAAGTAAGATTGAGGTTGATAAGCTAGAAGGCCAGATTGGTTTGATCTTTGGATTCAATGATGAAATTACGCCGGCTAAGATTAGTTATAAGTTTTCCTTGAAAAATGAGAACTTAAAGATTTTAGGAGGCTTTTTTGAAAACCAGTTTAGAACTGCTGAAGAAACTATTGTTTTAGCAAAAACACCTTCCAAAGAAGAGCTTTTGGCAAGATTGGTTGGAACCTTATCAGCTCCAATTTCAGGTTTTGCTAATGTTTTACAGGGAAATATTAAAGGTCTATTACATATCTTAAAAAGTAAAGCTTAAAAATATATGGGAAAAGAAGAAAAAATAGAAGTGCCTGAAAAGTTCAAGAAACTAGTTGAAGAAATAGAAAAGATGTCTGTTCTTGATTTAGCAGAGTTGGTTAAAGTTCTTGAGAAGAAGTTCGGTGTTTCCGCTGCTGCTCCTGTTGTGGCTGCTGTTCCAGCTGCTGCCGAAGGAGCTGGTGCTGGAGCCGAAGAAAAAAGCGCCTTTAACATTGAGTTAATCAAAGTAGGGGAGAAGAAGATTGAAGTGATTAAGATTGTCAGGGATATCTCAGGCAAGGGCTTAAAAGAAGCCAAGGATTTGGTTGATGCGGTAGCCAGCGGTGCCCAGATGATTAAAGAGAATGCTAAAAAAGAAGAGGCAGAGGAGATTAAGAAGAAATTCCAGGAAGCTGGAGCTACAGTTGAGTTGAAATAAGTAAAAACAGCCCTTTAAAGGGGCTGTTTTGGTTATAAAAAGCCGCTCAAGTGTTACCTTGAACGGCATGTAAAGGTTTGGGTCGGTTAATTTACTCTTGAGTGTTTTGGAGAAACATCAGTAGGGATAACTGATAACAGAAGAGCTAAGCTGGCGAGAATTATGAAACCTGTCATGATTAATCTCCTTTCATAGAGTTGGAATGTGCATTCATTGTTATACCTGTATTATAGCATATTGATAGGATTTGTCAATAGCTTGTGCCTAGTTCCGCGTATAGAATCGAAATAAAACTTCTGAAAAACTAAAAACCGGGTTTTACTTCGTCAAAAACCCGGTTTTGTTTTTTATATACTTATTTTATATATAGCAAAGTCATTTAGCATATATATTGTTTCTCCATTGTTGGAGATATCAAAGTCAATAAGATTATCAAACTTATCGCTCTGGAATTGTTTTACTATCTTTCCTGTTTTTTCTATTATGACTATTCTTTTGTTCTTTGCTTCCAAAAGATAAATATAGGGAGTATCAGCTTTTGTTTTTATAACCATATCTTCTGGAAAAGGGAAGAAGTCAAGAGTTATCTCATCTTTTAGTTCTCCATTGTAATAGCGGAGAATTGATTTGTTTCCGTTTAGAATCCAGACTGAACCGTCAATTGCTATTGATCTGGCGTCACATTCAGTTCCTGGGTCACTCAGCCAGGTTGCTGGTGAACCCCATTCCAAGCCTCCTTTATACGAATATTTCATTATTTGGCAGTTTTCTTTATTTAGGAAGTAGAGATTAGAAAAGTAAGAAGAAAAGCTGTAATTGGAAAAAGGCGGGTCAATGTTCTTTTTCTGCCAGTTGTTTTCTCTATAAATATAGATAGAAGAAGAGAAAAAGATATTTGTTCCTGAAAGGGAATAAAGCTTTTCTTTGTTTTTTAACTGCTCTTCTGGATTTAATTCAGCTGCCACTTCAGGATTTTCAATATATTCCAACTTGTTTATTTCTTTTAGGGTGTTTTCAATGTTTTGTTTTAATAAAAGAGCTTCCTGGGTTAGAGAAGTTTCTCCAGGGAAAGAAAACAAGTCTGTCCAGGCTTGCTTGAGCATATCATTAGCCTCCTGTTCATTGCCAAAGATAAGAAGATTCTCTGCCTGGTCTAGTTTTTCCTGAGCTTGTTCTAAAATAACTTTTAGTTCTTTTTCTCCTTTTTCTGGTCTGGCTTTGAATAAATAAAATCCTAAGAAAATAATTATTATTAAAAGAACAATTAAGCCTATCTTTTTGGTGTTTTTATGCTTTTTAAACCTTTCTACTATTGGCACCGATTTTTTAACAGGTATTTTTATTTCTTTTTTCCTTAAAATAGTCCCGGGCTTTATCTTAAGCTTTTCTAAAGGTATTTTAGGCATTTTTATTTTAGGGATTTTAGGCACGGGGATTTTTCTGAAGATAGGGGAGATGAATTTTGATAAGGAGAATTTAGTTTTGTTCTGGAAGAAAATAGGACCTGTTCTTTTCTGGGGCTCTGAACTTAGAACATTGATAAGGCAGATTCCAGAAATGTCTGTTCCTTCTCCTTTGCTGAACAAAGAAGGAGGAAGGATTTGTTTAATATTTTTGTGATCAAGGTTTTCTGTTTTAGCAATTTTATTGAGGACATTCCTTTGTTTAAGAAATTCAAAAACCTCTTTAGTTGCTATTATAACTTTATCATTTTCAACGAGTCTGCCGGAAACAACATTAAAAAATATCTTTAAAGGATAAGGTTCAATTTCTTCAAGATCCAGATTAGCCCCAGCATCAACTATCTGCCCACCTCTTAATAGGAGAATCTTTATATCTCCTGTTTTAGTAAAGGTTATATTATAGTTATTCAGACAGAAGACGGCAAAGTTCAGATTGCCCAGCCAGTCTACATTCTCCTTTTTCACTTGTTCAGCCAAAAATTCATTGGCTTTTTTAGAAGCATGAGAAAGGGCTTTTTCTGCTGAACTTATAGAAAGAGTATAATAGTTCTTTTTTATGACCTGAGCTAGGCTATTCAGTAGTTTAGAATTAGAAGGCAGAGAGTTTTTCAGCTCACCAGCAATATAGAGGCTGCCTAGTTTTTTCTCATAGCTGCTTTCTGGCTCATAGACAAAGCTGTCAAAAAACTTTTCTTCTTTTTTAGGATTAAAATGTAATTCAAATATTTGCATCACCGTAGGATAATCTATTTTAAATTATATATTTATTATAATATATATGTAAACATGGGGCAATTGGCTCAGTGGTAGAGCGCATCGTTCACATTGATGAGGCCGCAGGTTCAATCCCTGCATTGTCTACCCGATTAGTTTTTTATAAGGTGTATAATTAGAAACGAGGTACCATGAAGCTGATGCAGATATCACAAAGAAAATCACCCTTCTTTTTATCTGCATCAGCGCTTTTTATTTATTCTGAATATTGTATAATAAAATAATGAGTATTTTTTTCCAATTTCTGGTTTGGCAATTTATTGATATGCCAAAAGCGATTTTAATAGGCTGGAGAAACTTTCTTGTTTTTGGTTCTAATTACTTTTCAGTTCCTCTTTTAATAAAGACTTATTTTTCCTACTGGAGAAGATACGGTTCTTCTTACGGGAGAATGTTTGAGTTCTGGAGAAACTTTGAGACTTTTATCTTTAATATTATGTCCCGGGTTATCGGGGTTATCTTCAGGACTTTTTTTATAATCGCTGGAATAATTGCCGAGCTTTTAATATTTATAATAGGATTAATTGTTTTCTTGATTTGGCTGATCTTGCCTTTCTTTTTAATCTTTAGTCTAATTTTTGGAATTAAGCTTTTGTTTTAATATGTTCAGGTTTGAATTTAAAAAAGCACCAATATATCAAGCAGTGAAATGGGACTTGGTTTTTTTTAAGTTTATCAAGCCCTTGAGAATAATCTCCCTTGTTTTGTTTATTTTTGTTTTTCTTATCTTTCTTTACGGATTTATTCCTGCTAATTTCTCAGAACAGGCATTAAGGAGATTATTAGGGCTTTCAATAATATTCTTTGTCTTTTTTATATCAGTCTGTTGGAAAAAAGCCTTCTTTGACTTAAAGCTGAAAAAGCCCAGGCTGGAAACAAGTGTTAACAATGTTCTTATTAATCCTGATACCTATAATTTAGCCCAGTTTTTGAGCTTTGAATCAGCCAAAGCAGTTAATAAGACTTTGAGACAGCCTTGTTCAGCCAGATTATTCTTTTATCTTCTAAAAGACAATCCTAGCTTGGATTTTATCTTTTCTCGTCTTCTTTTGAATACGGACAGTATTAAAAAGGATTTAAAAGAGTCTTTTGCTTCTTCCAGCTCAAGAAGTTTTGAAGAAACTATATTAGAGGCTTTGAAAACAGCTAATCAGCAGGGCCATCTTAGAATTGAAAAGGGAGACTTATTATCTGCTTTAGCCAGAACTGATTCAACATTTAAAGAAATCCTGCTTAATAATGATTTGAGAAAAGAAGATATAGATAATCTGGTCTGGTGGCTGGAGAATATTGAGACAAGGAAAAAGAAGTTCTGGGCAGCTGAGAGTCTGGCTAAAAGAGGAACTTTGGCCAAGCACTGGACAGCTGGTTTTACTATAACCTTGGACCAGCATGGAATAGATTTGACTAAATCTTTAAGAAGAAAGGATTTAGATTTTGTTGGCCATAAAGAAGAAATCAAGATAATGGAAAGGATATTGTCCAGAGGGGAGATTAATAATGTTCTGATTGTCGGGGAACCAGGCACTGGAAGAAGAAGCATGGTTTATGCTCTAGCCTATAAAAGCTTATTAGGGAGGAGCGTGGCTAGTGTTAATCATAAAAGGTTTGTGGAGCTTGACCTGCCTAGTCTTTTAGCCCAGTTAGAAAGCTCAGACCAGGTTGAAGCAACTCTGGATGCTATATTCGGAGAAGTAGCCAGGGCTGGGAATATTATCCTGGTAATTAATGAGATTCATAATTATATAGGCCGGGAGTCCAGGCCAGGAATAATTGATATTTCCGGAATTATTACTCCTTATCTGCGTTTACCCCAGTTTCAGATTATAGGGGTGGCTGATTATTCCGGACTTCATAAGTATATTGAAAGAAATGCTGCTATTTTGTCTTTGTTCAGCAAGATAGAGGTTTTGGGGGTTTCTCCTAGGGAAATGACTAGTTTGCTTCAGTCTTTAACCTTTATTCTTGAAAGAAGGCATAAAGTAGTTGTTTCTTACCAAGCTATCAGGGAGATAGTTAATTTAACTGACCGCTATTTGCCCAATCTTCATTTTCCAGAAAAGGCAATTGATATCTTGGATGAAGTAGTTGTTTATGTTGCTACTACCTTAAAGGAGAAAGTAGTTCTGCCTAAGCATGTAGCTGATGTTATTACCCAGAAGACAGATATTCCAGTGGGGGAGGTTAAAACAAAAGAAAAAGAGGTTCTGCTTAATTTAGAGCATTTAATCCATAAAAGGATTATTAATCAGGATGAGGCAGTTGAAGAGGTAGCTACTGCTTTGAGAAGAGCCAGGTCAGAGATAACAGTTAGAAAAGGTCCGATGGGAACTTTCTTATTCATGGGGCCTACTGGAGTGGGGAAGACCGAGACTTCCAAAGCCTTAGCTCATTTCTATTTTGGTTCAGAGAAAAAGATTATAAGGATGGATATGTCAGAGTTTCAGGATACAAAAGACATATCCAGACTAATTGGTTCAGCAACAGAGACCGGGCTTTTAAGTAATCCAGTCAGAGAGAGCCCTTTTTCTCTCGTTCTGCTTGATGAGATAGAGAAAGCTCATCCTAATATCCTGAATTTATTTCTTCAGGTTCTAGATGAGGGTTATCTTACTGATGGTATGGGCAGGAAGATTGATTTTAAGAATACAATAATTATTGCTACCAGTAATGCCGGGTATAAGATAATTCTGGAGAGCTTGAAAGAGAAAGTTGACTGGACTGGAGTAAAACAAAAGCTTTTGGACTATATTTTTGAACAAAGAACGTTCAGACCAGAGTTTATCAACCGTTTCGATGCCGTAGTTGTTTTTGGTCCTTTAAGCAAAGAGAATCTTTTGGATATTTCCCAGCTTATGCTGAACAATCTTAAAAATAATCTTACTAATAAAGGCATTGAGTTTATAATTACTGATGAGTTAAAGCAGAAAATAGTTGAATTAGGGTATAATCCTGTTTTTGGAGCCAGAGAAATGCGTAGGGTTGTTCAGGACAAGGTAGAAGATGAGTTAGCTGATGCTTTGCTTTCTAATAAAATTAAAAGAGGGGATAAGGTTTCCTTAGGTTCTAATTTTAAATTAGTTATTCAATAATACCTTAAATTAAGTAGAAAAAGGCTGAATAATAACATATTCAGCTTTTTATGTGGAAAAAGTGTGGAAAAATCAGGGTTGACCTATCCCTATGAAGTGGGGTATAAATAATATGTAGTGGATAACTGTGGAAAACTATGGGAAAACTACTGATAATGGGGGAAAACTCAAATGCTTATAGGAGAATATAATCACACAATTGATATTAAGAAAAGATTATCTCTTCCAGTTAAGTTCAGAAAGGAACTTGGCAAGAAGGTAATCATAACCAGGGGATTTGAGAATTGTTTGGTTGTTTATCCCCAGAAAGAGTGGGAAAGGGTATTAGAGGAATTAAAAAGACTTCCAAGCGGTAGGGCAGAAAGCAGAAAGTTTAATAGAGCAGTTTTGGGAGGAGCAGCAGAGATTAATTTAGATAAATTGGGCAGAATCCTTATCCCTGACCATTTAAAAAAATACGCTGGTTTGAAAAAGAATGTAACTGTTTGCGGACTTTCTAATAAATTAGAGATTTGGGATGACCAGAAGTGGGATATATATAGGAAGGGGGCTGAAAAGACAATTGACAAGGTTGCTGAGAATCTGCCAGACCTAGGAATATAAGGATAGAAACTTGATTCGCTAATGAGTTTTTAATATAATCTTGAATTAAAAATGCACATTCCTGTTCTTCAAAAAGAAGTTATAGAATACTTGGATCCTCAACTTAATGAAAGCTTTATTGACTGCACAATAAATGGGGGAGGTCATGCTAGAGCTATTCTGGAAAGAATAAAACCTAGAGGAAAAGTATTAGGAATTGAATGGGACGAAGAAATCTGTAAAAAGCTTAAGCTAGGCAATTTGATAGTAATAAATGATTCTTATGTTAATCTGAAAAATATTGCTAAAGATTTTTCTCCTGTTAATGGAATCTTATTTGATCTGGGTATGTCTTCTTGGCATCTGGAAGAATCAGGCAGGGGATTCAGTTTTCTGAAAAACGAACCCTTAGATATGAGATACAGCTTAAGCAATGAATTGACTGCTGAGAAGATTGTAAATAATTATTCTCTTAAAGAGATTGAAAAGATAATAAAAGAATACGGAGAAGAAAGATTTGCCAAAAGGATTGCTAAGGCAATTGTTGAGAATAGACCGATTAAAACCACTTTTCAGTTAAGGGATATTATCAAGATTCCCAGAGGAAAGGTTCACCCAGCTACTAGAACATTCCAGGCTTTGAGAATTGCAGTTAATAATGAACTAGAGAATCTAGAGAAGGCTTTACCCCAGGCAGAAGAATTATTAGCCCCGGGAGGAAGATTAGTAGTTATATCCTTTCATTCTTTAGAAGACAGGATTGTTAAAAACTTTTTTAAAAATTCAAATTTAAATATTTTAACCAAAAAACCAATAAAGTGTTCTGAACAAGAACTTAAGATTAACCCTCGTTCCCGGTCTGCAAAACTGCGAGCAGCCATAAAACAGTGAACGCTTATGCAATAACCAGCAATGTTCAACTAAATAAAGCATCCTGCTTAAAAATAGCAGTTAACTGGAAACTGATTCGTATTTTAAGTATTGTTTTTATTGTATTATTTTTTGCTTTCTATCTTTACCAGGTTAATGCTGAAATCTCAGAAAGATACTCTATTCAGCAATACCAAAAATCAATCTCTGAGTTTTCAAAAGAAAACAAGGTTTTAGAAATTAATTCTGCTAAATTAGGGTCTTTAGATAATATTGTTGATTCTCTGGAAGGTCTTGGTTTTGAAAAGGCAGGCAAGGTGCACTATATCCAGGTCTTAGATACTCATGTTGTAGCAAAATGAAGAATCTAAGGATTAATTTGGTTTTAATACTTATTACCTTATTAGGAGCGGCTATCATTGGCCGCTTAGTTTCTGTTCAGATACTGGAACATGATTTTTACAAAGCCCTGGCTCAAGGCCAGCAGACAATCTTTAACATTGTAAAAGGAGAAAGAGGAAATGTTTTTTTCAGCGGGGGAGAGCTTTTGGCTACCAATGTAAGGGGCCAGTATGTCTTTGTTTGTCCTGAAGAGGTTTCAGAAAAAGAAAAAGTAGCTCAAGAGCTTTCTGAAATCTTAGATCTAGATAAAGAAATGCTTATTCAGAAGTTGGAGAAAGACAGCTTGTTTGAAAAGGTTAAGTCTAATCTTAGCCAGGAGGAAGAGGAAAAGATTAATAAAACAGATTTAGAAGGGGTTTATCTGGGAGAAGCTCTTTTTAGGAATTATCCCCAGGATTCTATGGCTTCCCAGGTTATAGGGTTTTTTGGAGGAGATGAGATGGGCCAGTACGGAATAGAGGGGTATTATGACGACGTACTTCAGGGCGAAGAATCAATAGAGAAAAAAGAGAAGGGTTCTATCAGCTCGTTTTTTTCAGATTCTTTAGGAACAGGCAATGGAGCAGATATTTATTTGACTCTGGATTATAATATCCAGTTTATGGCAGAAGACTTGTTAAAAAAAGCTAAAGAAGATCTCAATATTGAATCAGGCCAGATAATTGTTATGGATCCTGGTTCAGGTAAAATACTGGCTCTGGCTAATTTTCCTGGTTTTGATCTTAATAACTATTCTGATATTGAAGACTTTGATATTTTCCAGAACGGGGTCGTCCAAAAGCTTTTTGAGCCTGGTTCGGGATTCAAGCCTATTACTATGGCTTCAGCCTTAGACCAGGAAAAGATAACCCCGAAAACCACTTATGTTGATAAGGGAAAGGTTGAGATAGGGGAATATACTATTGAAAACTACAATAAGAGGGTTTTTGGAGAACAGACAATGACTCAGGTTCTGGAAAAGTCAATTAATACTGGTGCTGTTTTTATTGAAAAGCAGGTAGGCCATGATCTTTTTCTGCAATATATAGAATCTTTTGGATTCTTTGAGCCGACTAATATTGATCTTCAAGGGGAAGCCTTCTCTGAAAATAAGATGTTTAAAAGAGGCTATGAAATAAACTTTGCTACTGCTTCTTTTGGCCAGGGTATTGAAATTACTCCTCTTCAGCTGGTCAGGGCTTATTCAGCTATTGCTAATCAGGGCAGAATGGTTCAGCCCTATATTGTTGAAGAGATTACTGGACAAGACATTGTTGAGCCTGAGTCTAAACAAGTTATTTCTTTAAAAACTGCTTCCCAGTTGACAGCTATGCTGGTGAGCGTAATTGAGAACGGTTATTCCAAATCAGCCAGAATCCCGGGCTACTATATTGCTGGAAAAACAGGTACAGCCCAGATTCCCTGGTCAGCTCTGGGAATAGACAAAAAAGGATATTCAAATAAAACCTGGCAGAGTGCTATAGGTTTTGGCCCTGCTTTTGATCCCAAGTTTTTGATTATGGCAAAGCTTGATAATCCTCAAGCCAATACAGCTGAATATTCTGCTCTTCCTATTTTCAGGGAACTAGCTAAATACATTATAGATTATTATCATATTCCGCCTGATTATGAGTAATATTTTTAAAAGAATAATAAACTTTATTACCAAGCCTTATATTGTTGCTCCTAGGGAGTGTTTTGATAGTATTAATAAATTGCTGGAGCCTGGCACTTTCAGGTTGGTTGAATTAGATTTATCTTTAATAAACAAAATCAAACCTTTGTTAAAAAAATCCAAGCAGTCTATTCTAATTATAAATTATGCTGAAACACTTAAACAGGTTTCTGATTTAAAAGAATTGATTAAGAGCATGAATCTCCAGGCCTATCTGGTTTTGAATTATGATGAAGAAAGAATCAAGGATTTAAAAAACGAAGCAGTTTACTGTCTTACTTACGGGTTTCAGAAGAAGGCAAACCTTTACGTAAGTGATATTGATTCCCAGGGGACAAACTTTAAGATAAATTACCAAGGCAATATTGTGCCTTTCTGGTTTAAAGAATCCTTAGAGAGAAAAGAGATATATTTCATCCTTTCTATTATTGCTGTTGGTCTTATAAAAGATATTAATTTGGTTGAGATATCCCAGATATTGAGCATTCATTGATTTTATGGTAAAACATATAAGTACTGCTCCCATCGTCTAGTGGTCTAGGACGCATGATTCTCAATCATGTAACCGGGGTTCGACTCCCCGTGGGAGCGCAGCGTGGCTAAGGATGGTTTAGCCTTAATCGACTATTCGCTCACGCCGTAAGCAGATGACCATCCCATCTGCTTTTTTATTATTCTTTTTTTACTTGCTCCGTAGCAAGGTTGAAAACTTTTGGTAGCGGGGATACAATAGAAGAATGAATAAAGAAATTGCTTGGCATAATATTTCTTGGGAAGAAGCATTGAAAGAGTTGGGTTCTGATAAGAAAGAAGGATTAACTGATAAGGAGGTGAAATCCAGACAGGCTGAATTTGGGAAGAACCTGCTTCCGGGAGAAAAATCCTTTTCCAAGATAAAGATATTTCTAGAACAATTTAAAAACCCTTTAATGTATATTCTGGTTATAGCTGGGATAGTTGTTTTGGTTTTTAAAGAATATGCTGACGCCATTGTTATCTTTGGCGCTATTTTTTTAAACAGCATTGTTGGTTTTATCCAAGAGAACAAAGCCAGTGATGCTTTAAATAAACTAAAAAAAGTAGTTAAGGTTCAAGCTGAAGTGATAAGAGGAGGCAATGAGAGAATAGTTGATTCTTCAGAATTAGTTCCCGGAGACATTATTGTCTTAAGCCCCGGAGAAAAAGTTCCTGCTGATGCCAGAATAATTGAAGCTACTGATCTTAAGACAAATGAAATGGCTCTGACCGGGGAATGGCTGCCAGCAGAAAAGAAAATTAAGGTTCTTTCAGAGAAAACTCCTTTAGCAGACAGGGATAATATGGTCTATATGGGGACAATAGTAGAGGACGGGAAAGCCCGGGCTATAGTTAGTTCAACAGGGCTTGGTACTGAAATGGGCAGGGTTGCTCAGCTAGTAAAAGAAACCAGAGAAGAAAAAACTCCTTTGCAGAAAAAGCTGGCTCGTTTTTCCAAGATTGTCGGGCTTGTTGTTTTAATTATTTCTGTTGGTATTTTTGTTGAAGGGATAATTACTGGAGGAGAATTCTTGGAAATGTTTATTACTGCTGTTGCTGTTGCTGTTGCTGCTATTCCAGAAGGTCTGCCTATTGCTATGACAATTATTCTTGCCCTAGGCATGCAGAGGATTCTTAAAAAGAAAGGCTTGGTAAGAAAACTTTCTTCAGCTGAAACATTGGGAAGCACTTCTATTATTGCTACTGACAAAACAGCTACTTTAACTGAAGGAAAGATGCGGGTAGCTGAGATTTCAACAAAGGATGAAAAAGATTTAGTTTTGAAAATAGCTGTTATGTGTAATGAAGCTTTTGTTGAAAATCCAGGAGATGTAACAAAGAAATGGATTATTCGGGGCAGACCTACAGACAGAGCCTTACTTTTAGCCGGTATGCAGGCTGGTATCAATAGAAAGAAGCTGGAAAAGAAAATGACAGTTATTGCTGATATGCCTTTTAACGCAGTTAATAAATATCTGGCTAAGGCTTTTAGCATTGAAGGAGAACAGGATGTAGTATATATTTCAGGCGCTCCTGAAAAGATTCTGGAGATGGCAAAATACTACAAAGATTCAGGCCAGGAGATTCTTCTTAACAGGAAAACAAAGAATGAGCTTAAAAAACAGTTGGAAGCTTTGACTGGCAGAGGCTTAAGAGTAATTGCTTTAGCTTATAAGAACATTGATAATCTAAAGGATTTATTTACTGATGTGGTTTTCGTTGGAATGATAGGGTTAAAAGATCCTATTAGAAGAGATGTTAAAAAAGCCATCAAGACTGTACGCGAAGCAGGCATGAGGACTATTATTGTTACTGGAGACCATAGGCTGACAGCCAAGGCAGTGGCTCAGGAATTAGGCTTTGATACAAAAGAAAAGAATATTATGGAAGGTAAGGATTTAGATGAGCTTTCAGATAAGCAGTTTGAGAAGATAGTGGGGGATATCCAGATTTATGCCCGGGTTGAACCTAAGCACAAAATGAGGATTATCCAGGCCTGGCAGAACAAAGGAGAGATAATTGCTATGACTGGAGATGGGATTAATGATGCTCCTGCTTTGAAAAAGGCAGATATCGGAGTGGCTATTGGTTCTGGTACAGAGGTTGCCAAGGAGGTTTCTGATCTCGTTTTGCTTTCAGATAAGTTTAATATTATTGTGGCTGCTGTAGAAGAAGGCAGAGCTATTATTGATAATATCCGCAAAGTAATTACTTATCTGCTTTCTTCTTCTTTTACTGAAACAATCTTAGTGGCTTTGTCTCTCTTGTTTGGTTTTCCTCTGCCTATTACTGCTGCTCAGATTCTTTGGGTTAATATTATAGAAGATGGTCTGCCTGATATTGCTTTAGCTTTTGAGCCTAAAGAAAAAGACTTGATGAAGCAAAAACCTCAAAGCCAGAAGAGTTCGCTTTTAACCCGGGAGATGAAAGCTTTGATTTTTGTTATTGGGATTATAACCGATATCTTTTTACTAACATTGTTCTTTTGGCTTTTTAAATATTCTGGGTATGATCTTGCCCATATCAGAACAATGATTTTCGCTGCTTTGGCTTTAGATTCCTTATTCTTCGTTTTTTCCTGTAAGAGCTTAAGAAGGAATCTTTGGCATATTAATCACTTGTCAAATAAGTTTTTGGTTTACGCCTGGATATTTGGAGTAATAGCATTGGTAAGCTCTATTTATCTCCCGCCTTTCCAAGCCCTTTTGAAAACTGTTCCTCTTACTTATTTTCAGTGGATTATTATTTTAGTCCTAAGTCTGATAGAATTAATCTTAATAGAAGCTACCAAGTGGCTTTTTATTAGTAGAAAGATAACATGATCTGGATTTTCATATTTATTATTTCCTTTTTTGTTTTATTCTGGTCAAGCGCTAAGCTGGTTAAGTATTTAATGAAAATGGCTAAGTATTTAGGCTGGCGTGAGTTTGTAGTTGCTTTCTTTGTCATGGCTTTTGCTGGTTCTCTACCTAATCTTTTTGTAGGGATTAATTCTGCCTTACATAAAATACCAGAACTTTCTTTTGGAGAGATTGTTGGAGGGAACGTAATTGATATGACCTTGGCAGTTGCTTTGGCTATTTTGATTGGAGGTAAGGCTTTGCCAGTCAGAAGTAAGATGGTTCAGACCAGCACTATTTTTACTGCTGTTATTGCTGTGCTTCCTCTAGTTCTTATTTTAGACAGGGATTTAGAAAGGGGAGACGGTTTGATTCTTCTCTTGGCTTTTGCAATCTATATGTTCTGGCTCTTTTCCAAGGAGGAAAGATTCAGAAAGGTCTACGAGAAGAATGGAAAAAAGAAGAAGATTGGTTTTATAACTTTTTTGGTAAAAGATAAACCAAAAGTATTAAAAGAGTTTAAAAAGTTTCTTAAGACTCTAGGCAAAACAGTTATAGCCTTAATTCTTCTTATGCTGGCTTCTTTGGGTATAGTTCAGAGCGTCCAGGTTTTTTCTGATGTTCTCAGCGTTAGTATTCCTATAATAGGTATTTTGATAGTTGGTCTGGCTAATACTCTTCCTGAGACTTATTTCGGCATTATTTCAGCCAGAAAAGGCAGAACCTGGCTTATTCTGGGTAACTTAATGGGTTCAGTTATTGTTTGTTCTACTCTTGTTCTGGGAATAGTAGTCTTGATTTCTCCTATTAATAATATAGACTTTTCTCCTTTTGCTATAGCCAGAATATTTCTGGTAGTTTCTGCTGTTTTCTTCTTACTGGTTGTCAGGACTGACCAGAGAATAAGCAAGAAAGAGGGCATAGTTTTGTTGCTTATATATATCTTCTTTCTCTTATCAGAAATCTTCTTTAGATAGCTTGATTTCTTAGTAATTTTATTATAATATACTCTTAATGGAGCAAATAATTATTGTTTTTTTAATAGTAGTTGTTATTGGTTTAATGATTTTATTATTGAGGAAGAAAGCAGGAGATTCTTCTTTGATAATGCAGCAGCTTAACCATGTTTCCCAGGTTTTGGACAATAAACTGTCTGAATCTAATAAGGTTATTCAGAACCAGTTTGGCCAGAGCGCTAAGATTATCAGGGATGTTACTGAAAGACTGACTCGTTTGGATGAAACTAATAAGCAGGTAATAAGCTTTGCAGACCAGTTAAGAAATCTTCAGGATATATTAAAGAATCCCAAGCAAAGAGGGATTTTAGGGGAATATTACTTGGAAACAGTTTTAAAGAATGTTCTACCTCCGGGCTCTTTTCAGATGCAGTATTCATTTAAAGACGGGACGATAGTTGATGCAGTGGTTTTTATTGATAAAAGAATTATTCCTATTGATTCCAAGTTCAGTCTAGAAAACTATAACAGGATAATTCAGGCTGGTCCTGAGGAGAAGAAAAGATATGAATCAGCTTTTATCTCTGATCTTAAGAACAGGATTGAGGAAACATCTAAATACGTAAAGCCAGAAGAGAATACAATGGATTTTGCTTTTATGTTCATTCCTTCAGAAGCTGTTTACTATGATTTATTGATTAACAAAGTAGGAGCAGTTACTGAAGATACTAATAATCTTATCTATTACGCAGGCAAGAAAAAGGTAATAATTGTTTCTCCCACTTCTTTCTTGGCTTATCTCCAGACAGTTCTTCAGGGATTAAGAAACCAGAAAATATCTGAACAGGCAGTAGAGATAATTAAGCAGGTAGAGCGTTTAGGCAGGCATATGGGGACTTACAGCGAGTATATGAGGAGATTAGGTAATCATTTGGGAACAACTGTGACAACCTATAATAAAGCCCATAAAGAGCTTGCCAAAGTAGATAAAGATGTGGTAAAAATAACTGACAAAGAAACAAAGATAAAACTAAATAACGAGGACATAGAAACTCCTTTATTAGAATAAATATGTTAGCCCCAAAGTACAAATGCTTCGCATTTGACTATGGGGCAGGCAGTAATTATGATTGCGATTATTAAAACAGGAGGAAAGCAGTATTTAGTTTCTCCTGGCGATAAAATAGAAATAGAGAAGATTGAACAAGACAAAGAAATAGTCTTTGGCCAGGTTTTATTAGTTGAAAAAAATAGAAAGCTGGAAATAGGAACTCCTTTAGTAAAAGGAGCTAAGGTTAAGGCCAAGGTTTTAAAACAGGATAAAAAGAAAAAGGTAATAGTTTTTAAATACAAGCCTAAAACCAGGTATAAAGTTAAAAAAGGGCATCGTCAGCCTTTTACTCAAGTTGAGATAACCGAAATAGCGATTTAGTACATTAATAAGGAGGATTTAAGAATGAAGAAGAAAGATAAGGACGTTTTAACCACAGGAGAGGCTGCAGTAATCTGTCATCTATCTCGTACGATCATTATTAAATGCTTTGATAATGGATTTGTGAAAGGATATAGGGTTGGTCCACGGAGGGACAGACGGATATTCATTAAAGAGTTTCTTGAGTTTTTGAAAGAAAATAATATCCCGTATAGATACCCCATAATAGGATGACCTTTTGAGAAGGTTGCTTCTTCTTTAAAAAAAAGAAGCCTCTTAAAGGCTTCTTTTTTATTTTCTTGATTCCAGAGCACTGCTTAAAGTATCAGAATCAGCGTATTCTACTTCTCCTCCTACTGGCAGGCCTTTTCCTAGATGAGTAATTTTAATATTAAAAGGTTTTAATTCTCTTTCTATAAAAAGCCGGGTGGCTTCTCCTTCAGTAGTAGGATTAAGAGCAATAATGATTTCTTGGAATTTGTTGTTCTTTATTTTTTCTTTGAGCTCTTTTACTCTTATCCCGTCTCTTTTCTTGATATTAATTGTTCCTCCTAGAATAAGATAAAGACCTTTGTATTTTTTTGTTCTTTCAATAGTAATTAAATCAGTTTCTTTCTCTACAATGCAGAGCAGAGTTTTATCTCGGGAACCATCTCTACAAATAGAGCAGAGGTTTTGGTCCGAATCTTCAAAAGGATTAAAACAGGAAGAACAGATTTTTACTGAGCTTTTTAGTTCCTTGATTGCTTCTATTAATTCATCAATCTTTTCCTGGGGAAGCTTGATTAGGTAGAAAACAAAACGGGTAGCTGTTCGCGGCCCGACAGTGGGGAGCTTGGATAATACCTCAATTAGTTTTTCAATTGTTTTAGGATGCATTTTTATTCTGAATATTCTTCTTTTTCCAGGTTTCTAAAACAGACTCTCTGGTCATCAAAATAGAGCTCAGCCTTGCCCACTGGTCCGTTTCTGTGTTTGGCAATAATAATATCAGCAATGTTCTTTCTGCTTGTTTCTGGGTTGTATCTGTCCTCCCTGTATATCAAAAGCACTACGTCACTATCCTGCTCAAGCGCGCCCGATTCACGGAGATCAGCTAATTTGGGTATCTGGGGGGTTCTATGCTCCACAGCCCTGGAAAGCTGGGAAAGAGCTAAAACAGGGGTATTTAGCTCTCTGGCTAAGCCCTTAAGAGCTCTGGATATTTCAGATATTTGTTGGACAATACTTACATTAGGATTTCTTGATTCCATTAATTGGAGGTAATCAATAACAATCAAGCCTAAACCATGTTCTGCTTGGAGTCTTCTGGCCATAGCTCTCATTTGGAGTACATTAGGAGAAGCAGCGTCATCAACATATATTGGTGCTTCAGAAAGCATAGCCATTGCCTGCTGGATTCTTTCAAAGTCATTATCTTCTCCCTCGCTTGATAATCTGCCTGTTCTTAATTTCCAGAGATCAACATTGGCTAAAGAGGCAAGCAGTCTGTCTACTACCTGCTCTATGGACATTTCTAAGCTGAATATTCCTACCGGTACTTTTTCTTTAATAGCAACATTGGCTGCAATGTTCATGGCTAGGGTTGATTTTCCTATAGAAGGCCTTGAAGCCAGGATCACTAAGTCAGATTTTTGAAGCCCAGCTAAAATATTATCTAAATCTCTAAATCCAGTTGCAACTCCAGAAGGATTTCCTTTGTGCTTGGAAAGATTGTCAATTCTCTCAAAAGCGCTTTCCAAAGTATCTTTTACTGGAACAAATCTTTGGGTTAAACTTCCTTGGTTAATGCTGAATATTTTTTGTTCTGCCTGATCTAACAGTTCATCAATATCTTTTTCTTCATTATAGCCCATGGAGTCAATTTCCTGACTGGCTGAAATCAAGTCTCTTAATATTCTTTTTCTTTGGACAATCTTGGCATAGTTTGAAATATGAGCTGCAGTAGGCACTGTATTAACAAGTTCGGTTAAGTAGCTGTTTCCTCCAATAACTTCTAAAAGACTCTTTTCTTTCAGTCTGGTAGAGACAGCCAAGAGATCAATTGGGTTTCTTCTTTCAAAAAGCTCTACTACGGCTTTGTAGATTTCCTGATGATTTTGCTTATAGAAATCTTTTGCTTGAAGGTAGTCAGCTACTTTGGCAATAGCGTTCTTGTCCAATAATAAAGAACCAAGCAGGGATTTTTCTACTTCAATATTCTGAGGAGGAAGGTTTTTAACAATATTCTTAGCCATCAATTTCTTTTTACCCCATTAAAAATTTAAAGTCAATTTTTAGGGTTTTTCATAATAAGAATAATTATTAAATTCTAACGAGGCAAGTCAGAAAGAAAAGAAAGAAGCAAGGGATTGACTTTTTATATAAAGTGATTAATATTATTAATATGTAATTTAACAACAAAATAAAGGTAAAATCAGAAAATAAGATTAGATAGAAAAGGAGATAGAAAATGAAAACAAAACGAGAAAGAACGAATGAATTATGGGAAGAATTAATATTGCAACAGCCCAGCAATGAAGACCTGCGCTATATTATTGAGTATGTTGAATCCCTGAGAGAAACAGCCGGGCAGCAGCTTCTGAAACAACAGCCCAGCAATGAAGACCTGTGCTATATTATCAGGTATGTTGAATCCCTGAGAGAAACAGCCGGGCAGCAGCTTCTGAAACAACAGCCC
>CAYOZF010000009.1:22526-23391 GCA_964408385.1 uncultured Candidatus Saccharibacteria bacterium
GCAATGAAGACCTGTGCTATATTATCAGGTATGTTGAATCCCTGAGAGAAACAGCTGGAGGGTTGTTAAAAAGATCAAAAAAGGAAATTTTAAACGAATTATTTAGTCTTTAATTCGCAAATAAACAAAACAATAGGATGGTTAAATACCATCCTATTTTATTTTGAGGAGGAAGGTTTTTAACAATATTCTTAGCCATCAATTTCTTTTTACCCCATTAAAAATTTAAAGTCAATTTTTAGGGTTTTTCATAATAAGAATAATTATTAAATTCTAACGAGGCAAGTCAGAAAGCTGAAAATTAGGCAAGGTATTGACAAAGAATTATAGGGGAGTATAATAAAGTAAAGTGTTCATTAAATTATGGTTTTTTTAGGCTGATTTAAGAAAGGATTATTATGGAAGCGACAATTTCAATAGAGCGACCCAGGTTTAACGTAACTCCAAATATGAAGAGAGAAATACAGAAACATCGGTCAGAGACAATAATAGGCAATAGGATTAACGGCGGAGGGACATTCTCTCCTGCTGTGATGAACGATGTTCTTTGGGTTATGAGCAAAAAGCGGTTGTTAAAACAACATGTTATACAGATGTTCGAGTCAAGCCAGAAAATAATTGATTTTTTTGCACAAGTGAAATCAGACCCAGTCTATAGCCTCTACCTAGCTTTTTTAGAGCAAGAAAACAAAATTGGATGACCCAGTCTATAAAATCCATAAAAAGGGGAAAGGATGCTCTTTTCAGCGTCCTTTTTTTATTCTATTAGAAAGTTTTATCTTTTAATAAAATTTACTCCGTTAGGAAAGATTATCTTTTGATAAGATTTACTCCGTTAGGAAAGATTATCTTTTGATAAGATTTA
>CAYOZF010000010.1:0-12815 GCA_964408385.1 uncultured Candidatus Saccharibacteria bacterium
TAACTTAGAATTTTGGTTTTTAATTAAATAAAGGATTATGAACAACCAATTTCTCAAATTGAAATATGAATTACTTAATTTTGATTTTTGTGGGGTTTTTTGCTTTAGCAATGGGATCTGTTCTGGGTTATTTTGCCCGTCAGTCCATTGCCAGGAAAAAAGCCGACACAATAGAACTAACACTTCAAAAGAAAATAGCTCAGGTCAAAAAGGAAGCTGAGGAGATAAAAACCAAAGCTGAAGAAAAAGCAAATGAACTAATTGAACAAACTAAAAACGATGTTCAGGCTGAGCGCCGGGAGATTTTTAAGTCCCAAAAACTCTTAATGAAAAGAGAGAATCTCCTTACTGAAAAGACATCAGTTCTGGAGGAAAAAGAAAATGAGTTCAGGGACAGGGTAGCCAAGTTGAAAGAAATAAAAGCAGCCTTGGAAGAGCTAAAACAGAAAGCTCTTAAGGATTTAGAAAGAGTTTCTAAGCTTTCCAAAGAGGAAGGCAAAAGAGAACTTTTAAAGAGCATTGAAGAAGAGTATAAAATAGATATTTTGGGCAAGATGCAGAAACTGGAACAGCTGGGTATGGAAAAGTATGAGAAAAGAGCCAAAGAAATACTAGCCTCAGCTATTCAGAAATTTGCTTTGTCTCAGGCTCAGGACTTAACTACTACTACAGTTTCTATTCCTTCAGATGATTTGAAAGGAAGAATTATTGGAAAGGAAGGAAGGAATATAAGGACATTGGAAAAACTTACTGGAGTGGAAATAGTTGTTGATGAGACTCCGGAAACAGTAATGATTTCAGGATTTGATCCGGTTAGAAGGCAGATTGCTAAGCTGGCTTTGGAAAAATTAGTCCAGGATGGAAGAATTCAGCCAGCCAGAATTGAAGAAATAGTCCATAAAATAGAAGCAGAAATAGTTAACCAGATAAAGGAAGCTGGAGAAAAAGCAGTTTATGAAACAGGAATAGTTGACCTTGACCCTAAGGTAGTCCAGCTTTTGGGAAGACTGCGTTTTAGAACCAGTTACGGTCAGAATGTGCTTCTCCACTCAATTGAGGTTGCTTTCTTAGCTGAAGCCATAGCTTCAGAAATAGGAGCTGATGTTAAGGTAGCTAAAAAAGCCGGTTTGCTTCATGATATTGGCAAGGCAGTTGACCATCAGATTCAGGGCTCTCATACTGATATTGGTATCAGAATACTAGAGAAGTTTGGAGTAGGCCAGGAAGTAATTGACGCTATGAAATCCCATCATGAAGAATACCCTGCTCAGACTATTGAGGCAGTGATAATTCAGGCAGCTGACCAGATTTCTGGAGCCAGACCTGGAGCAAGAAAAGACACTTTGGAAAACTATATTAAGAGATTAGGCGATTTGGAAGGCATTGCTACTATTTTTCCAGGTGTGGAAAAAGCTTATGCTATTCAGGCAGGGAGAGAATTAAGAGTATTTGTCAAACCCAATGAAATAGATGATTTAGGAGCTAAAAAACTAAGCAAGGAGATTGCGGCTAAAATCCAGGAAGAGCTGAAATATCCTGGGGAGATAAAAGTAATAGTGATTAGAGAGAATAGGATAGTGGAATACGCTAGATAAAAAAGAACCCCGATTAATCGGGGTTCTTTATTCTTATAAACTCTTTTTTTAACACTCTTCCCCAAAAGAGTATGTTTTTTTTGATAATTTTTTTCCAGACATTACCAAAATAGACAATATTTATAAACATTACTGAAATGATGATTATGGCATCATAGCTTAAACGCATCGAATAATTATCTTCAAGGTGGAGCCACATTCCAAATTCATCAAAAGTAAGACCTAATCCTATGCCATAAATTTTAGCCATTCTTAATAGGTTTTTTTCTTTTTTATTAATCAATGCCCAATAGCCAACACTTGCCAGAATAAAGATGCCGTAATTCAAGTGATGAATATGAACCCCTTTTATAAAAAGATGAAAAGAAGGAATGCTGTAGACTGAGATTCTGGCTACAGCAAAGGCAATTAAGAAATAAAAGAAAATATTAAATGATACTTTTTCTTTTTGTTTTTTAATAAGGTGATATATGATTTTTTTCATAAAATTAATTGGAGCGGGTGAGGGGAGTCGAACCCCTCTCATTAGCTTGGAAAGCTAAGGTAATACCGATATACGACACCCGCCTACGTTCTGCTTCGCAGAACTTCGGCTGGACAAGTCCGCCTTAGATCTGTGCGCAAAACAGGTATTTGATGTCGGGCTGTGCCCGACGAAGCTCTAAAGGAGCGTAGTCGGGGTACTGAGATTCGAACTCAGACTAAATCCTCCCAAAGGACTCGTGCTGCCGTTACACTATACCCCGCATTTATATAGATAATAGCAGAAAATCGAGCCTTGGTCAATATCCTGTTTTTGCTTGCTTTTTATTTATGATATAATAAAATAATATATTTTAATATATTATTTTGCCTTAAATATTAAACATAATTTAATATTTATATAAAACAATGATTAAGAAAATTATTGACCAGTTTAATATTCCTGGCCAATGCAGGCGCTACGGACTTTCTCTTTGGCAGTGCCCCCAGTTTTTATTTATAATAATGGGTTTGATTATTATTGGTACTACTGTGGCTTCTTATTTAATAGGAGCTCATTATATTGCCAGTCCGGAATTAGTTGCTTTAGTTGTTCTAATTGTTACTTGTTTTTTGTTTGTTATTGCTTTTGTCATAACCAGGAGTTTTGAAAAATTAGCCGAGGCTTCCAAAATGAAGTCAGAGTTTATTAACATAGTTTCTCATCAACTGCGTTCTCCTTTGACTAATATAAAGTGGACTTTTGAGGTTTTGGCTTCAAAAGAGTTTGAAGTTCCCAGGAATAAGCAGGAAGAATATTTTGTTAATGTTAAGGAGAATATCGCCAGAATGGTGGAGTTAATTGATGATTTGCTTATTGTTTCTAAGCTGGAAGAAGGTATCTTTACTATAGCCAAGCAGGAAGTTGATGCTGAAGAGCTAATAAAAGAAATGATTTCCCGTTATGAGGTTTTTGCCCATGCTTCTGATATTGATATAGTATTTAATCCAGGAGAACAAGCCCCCGTTGTTTTAACAGACCCTTCTATGCTCAAACTAGTCATCGAAAACCTGATAGATAATGCCATCCGTTACACCAGAGGAGGGGGAAAAATAGAGATCAAGCTGAGGAAACAAGCCAAAGAAATGATTTTTTCTGTTAAGGATTCTGGAGTAGGCATTCCTCAAAAAGAGCAGAAATATATTTTCAAGAAGTTCTTTAGAGCTGAAAATGCCTTGAAACAGAGAACTAGAGGAAGCGGGTTAGGTCTTTATGTCTGTAAATTGATTATTTTAAAGTCAGGAGGAAAAATCTGGTTTGAATCTAAGGAAAACAAAGGAACAACTTTTTATTTCACATTACCAACATTAACCTCCATTGGTCGTAAATAAGCGACTAGGGTTTAAAAATATATAAATTAATAATTTAAATATATATAAATTAACAATTTAAAGATATGAAAAAAATATTATTTGTTGAAGATGAAGCTGCTCTCCAAGAAGCCTTTGGGGATGTCTTAAAGCAGGCTGGCTACGATGTTATTAACGCCTTAGACGGAGAAATAGGCTTAAGACTGGCTAAGTCAGAAAAACCTGACTTAATTATGCTTGACCTTATGCTACCCAAACTTCATGGTTTTGAAGTTTTGGAAAAGCTTAAAAAGGATGCAGAAACAAAAGACATTCCAGTTATTGTTTTGACTAATCTTGAAAAAGTAGAGGATATAGACAAGGCAATTGAGCTTGGAGCCAAGACCTATTTAGTCAAAATGCAGTACAATTTAGAAGAAGTAATTGATAAAGTAAAGAAAACTATTGGAGAATAGCTTATGAGGATTGACGACAAGGCTTTGGAAAAATTCATAATAGATGCTGGTTTAATTACCAAGGAACAGTTTAAAAAAGCCCTGGCAAAATCTAAAAAAACTAAGCGTTCAGTTAGAGATGTTTTAGTTTTGAGCGGATTAATAAAAGAAGAGGAATTAACTAAGGTTGTTGCCTATGCCCTGGGTATTCCTTTTATTAATCTGGAAAAAGAAGCAATTCCTCACGAGATTTTAAAAGTAATCCCCGAACCTATTGCTAGAAGCCATAATATAGTTGCTTTTAGAAAAGAAGGAAACAATCTGGAAGTGGCTATGCTTGATCCAGATGATTTAAGAACCATAGAGTTTATTAAAAAGAAGTCTGGATTAAAGATTCTTCCCCGCTTAACAACTGTTTCCAGTATTAAGAAGGTCCTGAGCCAGTACCAGAAGACCCTGGAAGCTGAATTCGGAGATATTATCAAGAAAGAAGCAGTAGGCATAAAGTCTATCAAGACAATTAGAAAGAAAGAGGAAAAAGGAGAAGATTTAAGAAAAGTTGCTGAGGAGCTGCCAGTAATCAGGATAGTGGATACTTTGCTTAAGCACGCTGTTCTCCAAAGAGCTTCAGATATCCATATAGAGCCAACAGAAAAAGAAATAATAGTCCGCTACAGGATTGATGGTATTCTCAGGGATGCTATGCTTCTGCCCAAAGTAATCAGCTTCGGCATTGTAGCCAGAATCAAGGTTTTGTCCAATCTAAAACTAGATGAACACCGACTTCCCCAGGACGGAAGGTTTAAGATAGAAACAGGGGAGTATAAATACTCTATCCGTGTTTCCATCCTTCCTACCTTAAATGGAGAAAAGATTGTAATGCGTCTTTTGTCAGAAACCTCAAAAGCCCATAGTTTAGAAGGATTAGGATTAAGAGGAGAGGCCCTGGAAGAGATTCAACATTCTCTTAAAAATCCGGTTGGTATGATATTGGTTACTGGTCCTACTGGTTCAGGTAAGACCACTTCTCTTTACTCTATGTTGGAGATTTTAAATACTCCTGAAGTCAATATTTCCACTATTGAAGACCCAATTGAATACCGAATGCCTAGGATTAACCAGACCCAGGTTAATGCCAAAATAGACCTGACTTTTGCCTCAGGCCTCCGTTCTTTGGTCAGGCAGGACCCGGATGTTATTATGGTCGGAGAAATTAGGGACAAGGAAACTGCTGGCCTGGCTATTAATGCTGCTTTAACCGGCCATTTGGTTCTTTCTACTTTACATACTACCAATGCTGCTGGTACTATCCCCAGATTAATTGATATGAAAGCTGAGCCCTTTTTAATATCTTCAACGTTGAATATAATAATGGCTCAGAGATTGGTAAGGAAGCTCTGCTCTGGCAACGAAAAATATACTTTAAAAGATTCAGATATAAAGAACTTATCCAAATACTGCAACTTAGACAATGTTTTTAGTGTTTTAAAAGAAGAAAAGATAATAAAATCAAAAGCCAGTTTAAAAAATATTCCTTTTTATCGGCCCAAGCCCTCCAAAGAATGTCCTGACGGCTATAAAGGAAGAATTGGAATATACGAAGTCTTAAATGTTACTGAAACCATAAAAGAGCTTATTGTTAAGCGGGCAACAAGTGATAACATTCAGAATCAGGCCAGAAAAGAAGGCATGAAGACAATGATTGAAGACGGGCTTGTAAAAGCTGCCCAGGGTATAACTTCTATAGAAGAGGTTCTAAGGGTTATTATAGAATAATGCCTAATTATTCATATATTGCTAAAACCAAAAAAGGTGAAGCAAAGACAGGAATTTTAGAGGCTAAAGACGAACGTGAATTAGCAGCAATCCTTCGACAAGAAGGATGTATTTTAATTAAGGCTGATTTAGAGAAAAAGCCCTCTAAAAAGAAGAAAATCCTTGCTTTTCTTTCCTTTAGAGGAGTCTCTTTGGTTGAGAAAATAATGCTTACCAGGAACCTGAGGATAATGATTATGACTGGAGTTTCTCTACCCAGGACTTTGGATATCCTTACTATCCAGAGCAAGAGCAAAAGATTAAAAAAAGCCTTATCCGAGATTAAAGAAGAAGTTATAAAAGGAGAGTCTTTTTCTAATTCTTTGGGCAAACATCATAATATCTTTTCTGAAGTTTTTGTTAATATGGTCAAAGTAGGGGAAGAAAGCGGAACATTGGAAAAGGTTCTGGAGGTTCTTACCAACCAGATGGAAAGAGAGCACGAAATTAAGGATAAAATAAAAGGAGCAATGATTTATCCAGCTGTCATAATTGTGGCGATGATTGGCATTGGCATTTTAATGCTGATTATGGTTGTGCCTAAGTTAGCAGCTCTTTTTGAGGAATTAGGCATTGAGCTTCCTATAACCACCAGAATTGTGATTGCTCTAGGGCTCTTTTTAAGCAGGTTCTGGTATTTTGTTCCTTTCTTAGTAATTATTCTTTTCTTTTTATTCAGGGCAGCTTTGAAAACAAAGTCCGGCAAATTAGTTCTCCATACTTTTGTTCTGAAAATCCCTATAATTTCTTCTATCGTCAAAAAGATCAATTCAGCTAATACGGTTAGGACTTTGTCTTCCTTAATCCAGGCCGGGGTTCCTATTGTTAGGTCTTTGGAAATAGTCTCCAATGCCCTGGGCAATATTTATTATAAAGAAGCTATGGCTGAGGCAGCCGAAATGGTTAAGAAGGGCAGCAAGTTGGCTGAAGTTATGAAAAACTATGAGGATATTTATCCAACTTTAGTAATCCAGATGATTGCTGTTGGTGAAGAAACTGGAGAAACATCCACTATTTTAGCCAAGCTGGCTGAATTCTTTGAACAGGAAGTAAGCAGCGCTACGAAAAACCTTTCTTCTGTTGTTGAGCCAGTTTTAATGCTGATTATTGGAGCAGTGGTTGGTTTTTTCGCTGTTTCCATGGTCCAGCCAATGTATTCAATGTTAGGAGGAATAAAATGAAGAAAAAAGGGTTTACTTTAGTAGAAGTTTTGATTGGAGTCTTTTTGTTCCTGGTTATTTTTATAGCTGTCTTCACTGGCTATCGTTTGGCTATTAAAGTGGCAGCTGAGACAAAGAACAGAATAACAGCTACGGCTATTGCTAATGGAGAAATAGAAAAGATAAGAAATCTTCCTTATGAATCAGTCGGCACTTTGGACGGCTTTCCTCAGGGAGATTTAGAGCCAGCAAAATCAATTACTCTTAATGATATTGAGTATTCAATTGTAACCAGAATTGATTATGTGGTTGATGAAGCTGATGGAGTTTCTGCACCAGAAGACGATTGCCCTAATGATTATAAAAAAGCAGAAGTAGAAGTTTCCTGGCCAGGAGTATTAGCTGGGAGTGTTAAAGTAACTACTGATATTTCCTCCAGTTCTTTGGCCGGAGAGTGTTCAGAAACAGGAGGAATTCTTTTAATCCAGGTTTTTGACGCTTATGGAGAAATGGTCGCCTCTCCTCTTATTGAGATTAAAGACCCGGAAACGGATGAGATTATAAAGACAGCCGTTCCCAGCGACGGCAAGCATTTCTTTCCTCTGGCTTTAGACCAGTATAAGGTGGTTGTTTCCAAATCAGGCTACAACACCAGCCGGACTTACGGCATTGAAGAAATAGCCAACCCGGAAAAACCCCACCTTTCTGTTTTGGAAGGAGTTGTTACTCAGAATAGTTTTGCTATTGATAAATTAAGTAGTATAGATGTTGAAATTACTGGTTCAGCAGAACTGGAATACCCCTTGATTCCCAATATAAGCTTTAATCTAAAAGGAGAAAAGATTTTAGGCACTGATGCAGAAGAAGATCCTGTTTACAAGTATTCCGAAAACCATTTTGTTGGAGAAACAGCTCAAAAACATATTTCTAGCCTGGAATGGGACTCTTATTCTTTTACTATAATAACTTCAGGTTTGAATCTCTCAGCTATTGAGTCTCCTTTGGGCACGGAAATAACCCCGCCTTTTAATTTAAACCCTGATATCAATGCTTCTGTCCGTTTGGTTCTAGAAGCAGCTAATTCTCTTTTAATAACTATTAAAGATAGTGCTACCCAAGAGCCGATTTTTTCAGCTGAATGCCGGGTCTCTGGTTCAGGCTATGACACCACCCTTTATACTGGCCAGGACGGCAGAATCTATTTTATTCCTTTAGGAGCTGGCAGCTATAATCTGGAAGTAAGCGTTTCAGGCTATACTGGCTATTCTGGCTCTGTTTTTGTCTCTGGACCTGTTTCTGAAACAATTAATCTACAAAGAATAGAGTAATCTATGAAATCATTCACTTTAATAGAAACTCTGGTTACAATTACTATTATGGTTTTAATTATTGGGGCTGTTTACGGCCTGGTGGTTGTTCTTTACCGCACTCACAGTTTTGCTCTTCAGCAGTCAACAGCTGTTGATGAAGCCAGGCGGGGAATAGAAACAATGGTTAGGGAGATAAGAGAAGCAATTTTAGGCGAGGACGGGTCTTATCTGATTGAAAAAGCCGGAGACAAGGAGTTTGTGTTCTATGGAGATATTGATAAAGACGGAGATGTAGAAAAAGTAAGATACTTTTTAGGAGCAGTTGGTTCTGGCAGTCAGGATCAGGAGAGCGTTACTTTTTCAGACGGCGGTTCCTGCAGTGTTGTTTTCTCTGATTTTTTGCAGGGAGAATTGATCTCTGCCCAGGTCAGGGTTTCAGTAGAAGGTGATTTCGGCTGGAGCATTGAATATGCTGAAGTTTATGCTGACGGAGACTACTTAGGAAGAATCTGCCAGTATGGGTGTTCAGATTGTAATGGGGCTTGGCAGGGTGATTTAGTTTTTAATGTTACTGACCAGGCAGGAGATAATTACGTAGAGTTCTTGATTGATGCTACTTCCAGCGTTAATGATATCTGCGACTGGCAGGAGCCAGACCATGCTATGAAAGTTAGATTTGAGCTTTCCTTTGAACAAAATATTCCAGAGCTGGCCCACCAGTTTAAAAAAGGAGTAACTAACCCTACTGCTTTTCCAATTGAATATCCAGAAGGCCAGGAAGAGGTCATTATTCTTAGTTCTTATGTCCGCAATACCCCGCCTATTTTCAAATATTTTGACTCAGAAGGCAATGAAATAACAGAAGAGCCGATAAGGATTATAGAAGCTACTTTAATGAGAGTTTACCTTATTATTAATGTTAATCCTGACCAGGCGCCTAATGATTTTGAATTAGAATCCTATGTTCAATTAAGAAACTTAAAAGAAGGGTATTGATATGAAAGGTTCCATTATGATGACAATTTTAATCTTCGGGCTGATTTTCCTGATTCTGATTGCTAGTCTTTTCACTTTTATTCTCATTCAGATGAAGAACAGCCTCCATAGATTATCCTGGAACCAAGCTTTGCATATTGCTGAAGCCGGGGTTAATTACTATCGCTGGTGTCTTAATAATGAAACAGAAGGGGATTGTTCCTTGGAAGGGGATTATTTTGATATTGAAGGCAATCCTATAGGCCATTATTCTTTGGAAGTAATCCCTACTGTCAGCTGCGGGGAAACTATTGAAAAACAGATTTTTTCTACTGGTTGGACCGACAAGTTCCCTAATACAAAGAGAAAAATAGGGGTTTTATATGCCCGGGCTTCAGTTGCCAAATATGCTTATTTATTAAATGATAATGTCTGGGCTGGTTCTGACAGGGTAATCAGGGGTCTTTATCATTCCAACGGAGGAATCAGGATTGACGGGGAAAATCAGTCTTTAGTAACCTCGGCTTTGGAAGAATGGGTTTGTACTGATTCTTTTGGCTGCAGCTCCTGTCCTGTTAGTGACGGCTGTCGGATTGAATCCTCCCAGTGCATCTGCCCTGGTGTGTTTACTACTGAAGAAAATGCTAACTCAGGGCTTTTTGAATATCCAACATCGTCTTTTGATTTTGAAGGCATTACTATTGATTTGGCTCAGATAAAAAACAATGCTCAGTCCAGCTCTATTTATCTTCCTCCTTCCATAGACATCGATTCCCAGGCAGACGGCTACCATCTTAAGTTCAAAAGCGATGGTTCAGTAGAAGTCTGGATTATTACCCGTCTTTGGAGCGATTGGGCTTATGATAGTGAACAAGGATGGCATTATGATTATTTCAGAATAAGAGACGAATATTTCTACAATGATTATTCTATCAGCCTCAACTGCCCGGTTATTTTTGTCGAGGATAATCTTTGGCCCGAAGGTGTTATTACCAGCAAGATAATAGTGGCCGCAGCTAATTTGATTGAACCGACTGAAGAGGTTGATATTATTCTTAGCGGGAATATAAGTTATGTTGATAATGACGGCTCAGACGGTTTGGCTTTAGTAGGAGAGAGAAATGTTCTTATTGGACCTAATTCCCCCAATGACATGGAATTAAGAGGTATTTTTGTTGCTCAGAAAGGCCATTTTGGAAGAAATCATTATCCTGATAACTTCCGGGACAGCTTAAGTATAATCGGCTCCATAATCAGCCATGGGAGAGTTGGAACCCAGTGGACATCAGGCAGTTATATTGTTTCCGGCTATCTGCAGAGAGAAAACTATATAGATGCTAAGATGATATACAGCTCGCCTCCTTTTGTGCCTTATGTCAGCCACGATTTTAAGATTGTTAGGTGGGAAGAGATAGAATAAAATGCTATAATAAAAATATTAAACAAAAGTTTAGGAAGTTAAACAGAGGTTTACCTGCAGCATGAAATTTCTATCTTTACAACCTGAAGCATTTGGTTTGGATATTTCTGATTTATGCCTGAGGATAGCCAAACTTAAGAAAACAAGGTTTGGTCTGGATTTGGTTTCTTGGAAAGAAATGGCAATAGAACCTGGGATTATTGAAAAAGGGGAAATAGTAGATGAAGAAAAAATGATCAAGGCGCTTAAGGAATTAATGGCTAAGGTTAACGGAGAGAGGATAAAAACAAAATATGTTATTGCTTGTCTGCCGGAAAGAAAAGCTTTTTTACAAGTGATAAAAATCCCCAAGATGAATCCAGAGGAATTAATAACCGCTGTTCCTTTTGAAGCGGAAAACTATATTCCTTTGGCAATAGAAGATGTTTATCTAGACTTTCAAATACTGCCTGAACCCAAAGGAGCTAATTTAAGCGTTTTGATTGCGGCTGTTCCCAAAGAAGTGGTTGAGCCTTATATTTTCTGTTTGGGAAGAGCAGGTCTTGCGCTCAAGGTCTTGGAGGTTGAATCCCAGTCAATTGCTAGAGCTTTAATTAGGAATCAGGTAAGTGCTTTTCCTCTTCTTATAATTGATTTTGGAGCAAGTACAACAAGTTTTATTATTTTTTCCGGTCATTCTTTGCGTTTTACTTCTTCAATTAATGTTTCTTCTTTTCAATTGACCCAGGCTTTGGCCCGGTCGCTGAAGACAACTTTAGAAGAAGCGGAGAAACTCAAGATTAAGAATGGTTTTAAAACTAATAATAATATTAAAGCAATGTCTCCTCTGCTTAAGGATTTAACCAGAGAAAGCAGAAGATATATTAATTATTACAGAGACCATGCTAATGGAGATGCCGGGATTATTAAAAAAGTTCTGCTTTGCGGAAAAGGCTCTAATTTAAAAGGTCTAGTGGACTTCATTTCTGCTGAACTCAAGCTACCAGTTGAATTGGCTAACCCCTGGATTAATATTCTGCCTAAAAAGGTCAAAAAAGTGCCTAAGCTTCCTTTTCAGGAGTCATTAGGCTATACCACTGCCTTAGGCCTGGCTTTAAGAGATATTTATGATTAATTTACTTTCCCCTAAAGAAAAACAAGGTCTTTTAATAGAAAGGAATAAAAGAATAGCAATAATCCTTTGGTTTTTGCTTTTGTTCTTTCTTGTCTGTCTGATTCTGATTCTTTTTTCAATTAAGATTTACTTGAATGGCCAGATTGATTCTAACAGAGCCTTCCTGGCTAAAAGTGAACAAGAGTTTCTTCAGTCAGAAAGCGAAGAGTTCCAGAAAAAGATTGAATCGGCTAATTTAAAGTTTCAAAAACTGAACTCTTTCTATAACCAAAGGGTCTATTTTTCCCAGGTATTGGAGAAGATCTCTGCTATTCTCCCAGCAGATCTTTATTTAACAGAGGTTTCTCTGGCTTATTCCAAAGAAGGAGATAAGATTAACGCTTCCCTTTCTGGTTATGCTCCTTTTATAGAGGATGTTATTAAACTTGAAGACAATTTTAAAAAAGAAAAGCAGTTTCAAGAAGTTAATTTTCCCTTGTCCAACTGGATAAAGGAAACTGAT
Organism: uncultured Candidatus Saccharibacteria bacterium; assembly: GCA_964408385.1. GTDB lineage: Bacteria > Patescibacteriota > Minisyncoccia > Minisyncoccales > GWA2-38-27 > CAYOZF01. Next base: position 12,159 of record CAYOZF010000010.1, read on the forward strand.
ATTGATTTTTATGTAACCTTTAGCATTTATCCATGAATCAGAAAAGAGAAATAATAATAATTTCAGCAGTTCTGGGCTTAATTTCCTTAGTCTTGCTTTTAGTCTTTGTCTGGCCTCTTTTAAAGTCAATAAAAAATAGTCCTTTGGAATTAGTTAATGTTAAAAAGGAATTAGCTTTGTTTCAGGATAAAGCAACAGGGAATATTAAGGAGATTTACCAGGAAGTAGAGCCTAATTTGGAGAAAGTGGACCAGCTTTTCATTGATTCCCAGAGCCCAATTGACTTGATTAAGTTCTGGAGGGATAGAGCTAGGGAACTTAATTTGAATATTAATATTTCTCCTCTTTCTTCCAGCGAGGACGAAAAAGATTATTGGAATAATATAGTTTTTCGCCTCAACTTAACCGGCTCTTTTAGTGATTTTATTAGGTTTCTTGAGAAAACAGAATCAGGTCCTTACTTAGCTGAAGTCCGTGATTTAACTGTTAGAAAACTTAGTGAATCAGAGCTTGTTTTTGAAGGTTTTTCTTCAGGAGCTGTTAAAGCTGATTTAACATTAAAGGTTTTTGTTAAATGAAAGCTTTGCTTTCTTTTCCAAATCGAAAGCTTTGCTTTCTTTTCCAAATCGAAAGCTTTGCTTTCTTTTCCAAATCGAA
>CAYOZF010000010.1:12915-20724 GCA_964408385.1 uncultured Candidatus Saccharibacteria bacterium
AATAAATTTTCCTAAATAGAATGAAAAAGAAAATTAATCTAAAAAAACTAAAGATTGCCCCTTTTTTTATAGTTGAGCATGCTTTTTGCGCCTGTTTATTGCTTTTTATTCTTTCTTTGGGAATAAGCCTGCTTTTATTCTATTTCTACAGCAGCTTGGCTGAAAAACAAGGAGAAGGGCAAATAGAGCAGACTTATTTCCTAAAACAAGAGCCTTACCAGAATGTTTTATCCTTTTGGGAAAAGCATGAAGAGATATTTCAACAGGCAGATTCCAAAGAATACCTCAACCCTTTTTTAGAGCCGATTGACTAGATAGATTATTTAAGGTATAATGAACCTGTGTCCCCGTAGCTCAATTGGATAGAGCAGTACCCTTCTAAGGTAAAGGTTGTGTGTTCGACTCACACCGGGGACGCTGGAATATGGCGGCTATAGTGTAATGGTTAGCACTAGAGTTTGTGGAACTCTCGGTACGGGTTCAAATCCCGTTAGTCGCCCCATAATTTTGCTATATGGATTTTTTAAATAAAAGAATCTCAACCTTAACAGGTATTATTGTTCTCCTTATAGTATCTTTTGCTGTAGGAGCTTTTCTCCTTCAGCAAATGAAACAAATAGTTGATATAAGGGTTAATATCCTTCAGTCAATCCAAAATTAGTTATAATCCGGGATTATAACCAAAATGAGTTTATTTCTTCTCTTGAAGGGTGACTTTTCTTATTAATTCTTTTTTCTCTCTTAGAACCTTAAGTTCAATTTCTTGTCCTATTTTGCATTTATGAAGGATGCTTGATAAGGGATTCTTAGTAGTTATTTTTTCTCCGTTAGCCTGAAGAATTATATCAAACTCTTTTAATCCAGCTTTGTCAGCAGCCGAATCTTTAATTACTGCTGATTCTCCTAATGTTTCTCTGACTACTAAAGCCCCATAGTTTACTGGGAGTTTGTTCTTTTCGGATATTTCTTTCGTCAGGATAACGTATTTTACTCCTAAGAAAGGAAACTGGATCTTACCGTATTTCTTAACCTCTTCCAGGTCTTTTATTGCGTAGTCAATTGGAATAGCAAAGCCAATATTCTGGGCTCCCATTACTACAGCCGTATTAATGCCTATTGCTTTGCCTTCCATATTAACCAAAGGACCGCCTGAATTGCCTGGGTTAATGGCTGCGTCTGTCTGAATTAAGCCTCTTAATCTTTCTGCCTGCTGGGTCATATGGTTGGTTGCCTGAATATATCTGGATAATCCAGAAACAATACCTGAGCTCACTGTATCATGGAACTCTCCCAAAGCATTTCCAATAGCTACTACTGGCTGCCCCAAGTCTATTTTTTTAGTGGTTGCTAATTCTAAATAAGGAAAGTTTTTGCCTTTTATTTTTAAAACAGCAATATCATTAATAGGGTCTCTGGCTAAAACCTTGGCTGGGTATTTCTTTCTTGGCTCCAGGATAACAGTATAGTCAGCTTCCTGGTCAGAAACAACGTGCTGGGAGGTTATTAAATATCCATCAGGAGAAACAATAAAGCCTGAACCACCTCCAATTTTAGTACTTTCCTTTTTTCCATCTTTAAACTTAGGCATGATTACACCCTTTCCTCCGTAAGGCATCATATAAAAGCCTTCTACCTTTGGAAGGTCTTTGGAAACCACAATAGTTATTACTGCTGGGCAGACCCTTTTGGCTATTTCCACAATTGATAAATCTTTTTTCATATGTCTATATTTATTAATTATGTTTTTATTATATCATATTTAAATTTTAATTTAAATTGCTATGAGTTTAGCTCAATATCATATTGATAATAAGAATAAAATATGATAGATTAAGGGTGATGCCCTCGTAGTTCAACGGACAGAACAAGACACTCCTAACGTCTAGATATAGGTTCGATTCCTATCGAGGGCACAAAGATTTTCTTGACATAATTATGTGAATATTATATATTCCAATAGTAGGTTTAACTTGAACATTAACAATATTATTAGGAGATATAGAAAATGGAATATACAGTTACATGGGAATTTTGGATCTATGATGAATCTGCTAAACCAGTAGCAATACATTTTGGCCCAGATTTCAGTATGAGGGCTATTACTTTGAATTTAGCAATTGGAAAGGCCCAAAGAAGAGCTTTAAGAAGATTTAACAGAATGCGGAAAGAGCATCCAGCAGAGTATCCAGATAGCTTTCATTATATGGTCAGGGTTTTAGGTCTAATGGATAAAAGCTTTCACTACCACAAGCTGTTAGCTGCTCATGAGGTTTTTTATGGGACAGTTAGAAAAAGAGATGACTACGGCAGTTCTCAATGATAGAAAGGAAATTAAAAATGGAAAAATACCAAAAAATAGCAAGATTAGGTAATAATATAGGTTGGAACGAAAAAAAATGGATATTTAGGTCTTTCAGCGTTCCAGATGTTGACGAGAACTTGGCGCCCAAAGGCGATATTGTGGAAGATTTCGCTACTAATGGTGAAATAGCGAAAATTTTCTGCTTAACTGTTGAGGAAATAGCCGATTATTTGGGTAAAAAAGGGAAAATAGATATAACTGGCATGAGTCCGGAACAGCTGAAAAGCATTGCTTCTGATTTAGGCAAGGATATTAAAAAGAAAGGAGGTTCCTATGCAAGGTATTGAACGAACCTATTGTGACATTTGTATTAATGCTCTTGTCGGAGCATGGCGAGAACTTATGGAAGTTACTGGCGCTGAGACTCTTCGCCAAGTTCGCTATGGTAAAGGAGATACGCTTGGCTTGGATGCTATCCCCGAGATTACCATTAAGGGACGTTTAGAGAGTTTTGATAATCATGCTATTCTGATAACCGAAGAGCTTGATGATCAAGCCCATCGACGTTGGCCAACAGATTCTGATCCAATCAAACAGCCGTTAATGTTTTTTTGTGATCCAACTGATCGTTCAATTCAGCTTAAAAGATTCTTTGAGTTTATTTCAAAAGATAATCCTTTAGCTAAAGTGGGCGATATCATGAATGCTTGTAACCCTAAGAAGTTATGGGAACAAATGTTTGAAGCCCCAGTTGTTGTTACCGGTTCAAGCGGAGCTATCACTTGTGTGAGAAAGGGGCAAATAGTCTTTTCCGTGATTCTTAATTATATTAGCAGGACCATTTGTGCAGCAACAGATAACGGCGTCTACTGGTATGAGCTTAAAGATTTTTCAGATGTACGGAATGAGGAAGTTACTTTAACAAAAATCTTTAAAAATGGTAGCAAGCTTTGTTTTCCCGGGGTGGGCAAGTCTAGCTGTCCTTTGGACAATTGCAAAAAATTTGTGGCTTTCTTGGGTAAAGAAGGATATCGTGAAAATTTTAACGACAGCATGCTTTTTATGGATAATCCTGATGGATTTTTACATCATTTTGAACCACCTGGTCCACCAAGAGTGCTTTATCTATCAGAGTTTCAGAAAGACCATGGTTTTGTTGGCTTTATTCTTTCTAATGGCGAGAAAATAGTAGAATGGATGCACTGGCTTTCTTTTGTAAAGTATGCGCGCAATGAGCATGGAAATCATGCTCTGCGGGTTTATGAGATTGCTCTTGAGCGTCCCTGGACCAAAAATGGTATGCTTATGTCTACTTCGCCTGCCTATAGTTTGTTCTGCGATACAGGCAAGAAGCCCTATATTGATATCAGCCGTTTGCGTAATTTTACCCGGCCAAGTCAATTTCGCTGCATGATAGTAGTTGTTCCTTGTGATAACGAGCGGATTATTCATGTTCTTGAGCAACACGAATATCGGGAAATAACAAATTTCTTCTAACAAGAGCTGGCTAAAAAGCCAGCTCTTATTTGTTAAAAGGGATTGACATTTTTATTAAATTTGTGTATAATTAAATAGGAAAGAATGTTAGTTCTTTAACAATAAGAAATCTTAATGATAAGAAAATAGAAAGAGGTGAAATTATGTTAGAACAAGAAAAGAAAGCTAAGGACCGATTTATAGAAAGGCCCGCAAAATTATTAGTGTTCTTAAGTTTAGTCTGTATGTTTTTTGTGCCGGATGTTTATGCTGTGTCTTCAGAAAGTAAGAATAGTTATCCAGAAGGACAGTATGTAATCCTGACGAATATTGATCAGGATGACCCTTATTATCTGACTGTCCAGACCCTTCAGGATTATAGAGACGCAATTGTGCTTTATTTTGATCCTGCAGATGTTTGGGCAGTAAAGGATTCTCTTAAAGAGAACAATGCAAGATATGTTGCTTTAGTCCTAAAACCAATTGGCATTGATATTAATCTTGCTCGAGAATTTCTAATGATGAGCACAGAGTTAGACGATGACCCCTTTAGTGATTTTTCCTATGGTTTTATAACTGGAGCTACAGCTCAGGATGCTTTGAATTTTATGAATAATATTATTCAAGCTGAACAGGAGGATATTCAGAATAAACCTCTTACTATAAGTGGTTGTGGGACAATTGCTGAAAATCCAGGAAGAGATTGGACTTATGTTTCTCTAAAAAGTGGGAGTTATCAAGAGTACTTAACCTCAGATTATTCTAAGATTTATCTTGAAGTAGGAGATCCATGCGCAATAGATTTCTTTTTCGATAATTCTTTTTATTTGAGTGATTCAAAAATGTTAAGTTTTGATGGACACGGGAATTACCATATGTTATTTCTTGGAAATCCGCCAATGATAAGCTTAACAAGCAACCATATAAGAACTCTTGATTTATATCCTGCTGTTGTTTCAAATGGAGCTTGTAATATGGGTGTTCTAAAGAGAGACTTTTGGATTAGTAATTGGGTTACAAATAATAAAATAGGCTTTTATGAAATTAGCGAGAAGGATAGTTTCGCTCTTTCAATATTGGAAACAGGAATCACAGGATATTTTGCATCAATTGGTATAAATAATGGAAGTGATAAGGCAGAAGAGGAGTATAATATATTTCTTTACAACGAACCCTTAGGGGATATTCATAAAAGAAATATAGACGGAGTAGTTATGGGGTTTCTTGGAAACAAACCAAATTTAAGATTATTTTTTGATGGGGATTATTGGATATATGATCCAAATACTTGGATATTTTATCCACATACTCTTGTTTCTGAAACTTACGACCCTTATGAATTTAGCTGGAATCAATCTAGAACTCTCTCAGGCAAGGCAAATCGAGTCTATTATGGAGACCCTCTCTTTAATCCTTTTGCCAATGATGGCACTCCGGAATTGGATATTGTCACTACTAGTCTTGCAACCATAGACGCCAATACCTTACAATTAGATCTTTTCTTTGATAAGCCAGAAACGTATTTCCCTGTAATGGACAAGTTCCATGAAGGGGGAACACGTATCTACGCACCTGTGGAGGTACCTGATGAATTCTACGGAGCAGAAGTCCAGATAATGACTGCTTCAGGCATTTATAGTCGTTTCATCTATGCCTTTGAGCAATTTGACGGTAAGACAATACTGCATATCGAGATAGATATTCCTGACGAATCCATAAGAAATGCTATCCAGTTTAACTCGTCTATCATAGTTCTGAACAATTAGGATTATGAGAAACGGCAATTCGGGTGTTAAGGATGAATAGAAATATTCTATTCATCCTTTTTTATTACCAGAAATATTAGCCAAAGCCTTTGTTAATAAAATGTTGATAAAATGGTAATAAAAAGGTTGACAAACCTGTTTTCTCATTTAATATAAGATTGAGGGGGTGCGGGATAAAATTCCTTAAGGACATGTGATTTAATAAAGGAGGTTTACTGATATCACTGGTGAGGTCCAAACCCAGCTTTAAAGAATAAACCGAGTTTGTTAGATTCAATCCCCCTCACCAAGGATCCTCTTAATAAAGGGGATTTTTGGTTGAATTTTTGGATTAAGCTGTGCTATAATGAAAAAAAGGTTGGTATTTAATTAAATACAATAAATATTATATTAAAATATATATATAAATATATGGCAGAAAAAGAAGAAAAACCAATTGGCGAAGTCATCCATTACTTTTCTAATATCAGTGTAGCTGTAATTAAGTTTTCATCTCCTGTTTCAGTAGGGGATAGTATTAGAATTGTTGGCGGAGAAGAAACAGATTTTACCCAAGCAATAGATTCAATGGAGATAGACCATAAGAAGATAAAGAAAGCCAAGAAGGGTGATGAAGCTGGTTTAAAGGTAAAAGAAAAAGTAAGAGAAGGATACAAAGTTTTTAAGGCATAACATGCTTTTTCTTAAAGCCCTATCGGTGTTTTTGGGCACGATAATCGGTGCAGGAATATTCGGCCTGCCTTTTGTAGCTTACAGGGCTGGTTTTTTTATTACTCTTGTTTATTTCCTTTTTATGAGCCTGATTGTTATATCAGTTAGTCTGATTTACAGCCAGATAGCCTTAGGAACCAAAAAGACCTGCCGTCTGCCTGGTTATGTTGAGAGTTATCTTGGAGAAAAATGGAAAAAGATAAGCTTTGTTATCGCCTGCTTTGGTCTTTTCGGCGCTCTGCTTGCCTACCTGATTATCGGAGGCCAATTTTTAGGCTCATCTTTAGATATCAACCCTGTTTTAGGCACTCTTTTATTCTTTGCTTTGGGATCTTACCTCACTTTAAGAGGGATTAAAGCTATTTCCGGGATAGAGTTTATTCTATTTTTAGTTCTTTTAGTTATTTTGGGATTGTTTTTCATCAAGGCTCTCCCTTTTGTTAATCTGAATAACTTTCAATTAATAGATTTAAAATATTTAGCTTTTCCTTACGGAGTAATTCTTTTTTCCTTATGGGGAGTTTCTGTTGTTCCAGAGATAAAAGAAATGCTTTTAGGAGATAAAAATAGTTTAAGAAAAGTAATAATTCTAGGGGTTGTTTTATCTGCTTTAATTTATTTATTCTTTATATATTTAGTTATAGGAGCTTCTTCTCCTGTTTCTGAAGATGCTATTTCAGGTTTAGACCAGGTGTTGGGTTCTAATATATTGAAATTAGGATTTATCTTTGGAGTAATTACTTGTTTTACTTCTTTTTTGACCCTCGGATTGACCTTAAAAAAGATTCTTTGGTATGATTTTGGCTTTTCTAAACATATTTCCTGGTTTTTAACCTGCTTTGTTCCCTTGGGTTTGTTTTTATTAGGCTTTAGAAGATTTATCAATGTGATAGGTTTTACTGGAGCTATTGCTTTGGCTCTAGAAGGAATAATTATTGTATTCTTGTACAAGGCCTTTTTAAAGAAAAAGTTTAGAAAAAGAATGAATCCTTTATTTTACCTGTTAAGTTGCGTATTTTTGCTAGGCATAGCGGTTGAGATTATTCTATTTTTATGGTAAAATGAATTAAACATGGTAAATTTAATTGATACAATAACTATTGTTATTTTCATTGCTTTTTTATTTTGGTATTTATCTACTAACGTTTTACCTTTTCTTTCGTAATGAAAGCAAAAAAACTAATAGACCAGGAATTATACAAAAGGGCTTCTCTTCACAACCTGATTCTTTTTAGTATTTATTCAGTTTTCTCTAAAAGAGAAAAATGTAGCTACGAAAGACTAGTTAAAGAGTGTTTTTCTCTTTTTCCTGATTCTTTTTGTTTTTCTGGCATTAGAAAATGGCCTGATTCCCGCAAGCTGGACAGGTCTTTAAGAACCCTAAGAAGGCAGAAGCTACTTACTGGAGATCCAAAAGCGGTCTTTTCTTTGACTAAAGCAGGCAGGAAGATAGCTGAAGATACTGGGAAGACATTCAGGCAAGCAAAGCTGAAGATATGAAGAACGAGTCTTCTATTTCCAATAAGAAGAACGAGTCTTCTATTTCCAATAAGA
>CAYOZF010000011.1:0-17964 GCA_964408385.1 uncultured Candidatus Saccharibacteria bacterium
GACTTGAAAGGAAAACTTGTTTTTGACTTGAAAGGAAAACTTGTTTTCGACTTGAAAGGAAAACTTGTTTTTGACTTGAAAGGAAAACTTGTTTTTGACTTGAAAGGAAAACTTGTTTTCATATTTAATTATTTTAGAATAAAAAACCTCCTTTTTCAAGAAGATATTACTTATAGCATATATACTTAAATCGCGATGGACTTAAATTAATTTAAAGTTTTCCACACCCCTATTGCTTGACAGAAGTTTCCATGCTATAGTGTAAGTGTAGGCTTCGGCCTACTAATCACGCGGTCCCGTCAAAAGCGGGATTTTCGCTTTCTATATAATTTCTTTTACCAGTATAAAATTTACCGAAATCAATATATTTATCTTTAATACCATGTAATTCTCCAGCCACTCTCCCGCGAACTCCAACAATTCCAATCTTCTTACCTTTTACTTTTAATCTCTCTAGCGGTTTTAATAAATCTGAATCGCCAGAAAAAAGCATAATTGTTGTTATTTTTTCTGCGTCATCAAGCATATCCATTGTTATTTCAACATCAAAATTACATTTTGGCTCCTCAATAATAATCCCAGAATTCTGTAACCATTCTATCAATTCATGAATTTTATCTTTCACTTGCCTGTCAAATAATGTCATTGTACGTCTTTGGAAAAATAAACCTTCGTCAATATCTTTTTTGATAAACTTCATTTCCTTTGGAGGATTCGGCCTCAAGGTCGCTCCTGCCTTTTTAATGCGATTAAGAAAAGCCCTAGAATTATTTCTATCTCGCGGATTTAATCCATAATAAACTTTAACCTCCTTGATGTTCGGGAAAGTGAAAAGTTGTCCAATCATGTCTTCTATTCTAAATCTCCATCCCAAAACATCTTGCCAGTGAAACATATTAGTTAAATCTAAATATGCGAAAATAGAAGTTTCATTATTAATCCAGTCAAGATAATCTTTCCTTACTATAAACTTATTTAAAACACCTTGAGGGAAATCTATCATAACTATTTAAAATTTTCCTTGATCTTTTCTTTCGTTAATTTATGTCTATTTTTTAATAAGGATCAGCTAGGATACTACATCTATAATCAGAATAATAACTCCAGCCATCAAAGAAATAACCAGGGTAATAGATAGACTTATCACATCCTGCTACTACTTGTTGAGTACAGTTACTATCCCAATAAAGATTATATCCATCCCAATAATAATCATAAGAATAGTCGGGTTTTCTGCACAGTCTTGCCTTATTTATACAACGAGAATCATAATAATATTCACCATCGTCGTCAAAGAAATAACCAGAGTAAGTATCTGATTTATAACAACCTTTAACAACTATCTGGTCGCAACTGCTATTCCAGTAAAAACTCTCCGTATACACGCTGTAATAATAACCAGAGTAAGGCAAACAGGAAATTACATTACTGCAACTACTATCTTTATAATAATAGCTACCATCAGTATAATAACCCAAAAATTCTGAAGAAGAATAACAAGAAGCAATATAAGAGGGCTGCCTTTTTATACTTGCCCCACTAGAAACATCTATTAACTCGGCAGAAATATTGCGATATTCAGAAGGCATATTTCCTAGCTCCCATCCTTCTTCTGTGGTTTCTATATAATAGTAATCATAGCCATTCCATAGTTGAGGATAAAAATAGCCGCTAGGAGAGCCGGAAAAAGCTATTCCTACTGCCATATGCCCTGGTAGTTCTATTAAAACGGTTGCTATATTCATTGCGTCTATAATTGCTGCTGCTAAATAACTAGTATCCTCGCAATCACCATTTTGTTCGGCTAAAGTTTCCAAAGGATATTTAGGATAATCATCATAACCAATTACATTATCCTCAACGTAACCTAAAGATTGGATGAAAGATACTGCAAATTCAGATTTTGAATAACCCTTTTCATTAGCTTTTATCTCAAGCATATTTGCTATTTGCTTTATATATTTATTATCACTAGTAACATAATCTATCCCATGATTTCCATGAAACTTATTTTTATAATAATCATGCCAATCAGAAGGGAAAGAATAATCCCATGTCCAAGGCGTGCCCTCATAATTCCACTCAAAATGTTGTGCTATTAATCTATCTCCACCAACTGGATGAGAATCAAAACCATCCTTAATACCATCGCCATCAGAATCACTAGTCCAATCAGAGCTTCCTAAATCTAATTCCTGCCTATAACTTAAACCATCGCCATCATTATCTGCACTCATTCTTTTTTCTTCCTGTTCCTTTTCGTCTAATTCTTGCTCTTTTAATTTTTTTTCAAACTCTTCTTGTTTTGCTTTAGCTTCAGCTTGATTCTTTAAAACTTCTTCTTGTTGAGCTTTATCTTCAGCCTCAGCCCTAGCAATAGTTTCTTCATTCGCTTTATTCTCAGCCTGATTTCTCTTAACATTACTAAACTCTAAATCATGCTCTAATAATTGTTTTTCATATTTACCCTGCCAGGCTAATTTAAAAATAACGCCTGAAGTTGCATTAAAAAATCCATCTTTAACGCTTACTAGAGAAGCAAATTTATCTTTCTTATACAAAAACACTCCAGTACCTGCTGCCGCTAAAACAGCTACAATACAAGCTATAATCGTTATCAATGTTATTGTTTTTATAAAACCTTTTTGATTCATGAATTTACTTATTAGAATATTTTATTACTATCTCTTTTATTTCTTAAAATGATTTATATTTCTAATCCAGATAATCACCAATTTCTGTGATATTAGCAGTTTTGTTTTCACATAAAAAAACGAGCAAGCGATAAGAATTGCCCGTTAAACGAAGCTCTTTGTTGTTTTCATCAAAAACTTTTCTGCTTTCGGTATCTAGAGTAAAAGAATGGTGTTTATATACCATATTACTACAAGTCCTAAGCTTTCTTTCCCTCTTTTAAAAATACTCCTATTCTTTAAAAAAATCAAGAGATTTATATTGGCGGCGGGAGTAGGATTTGAACCTACGGTACCTTTCAGTACAACTGTTTTCGAAACAGCCCCGATAAACCAGACTCCGGCATCCCGCCAAGTTAGTTATGATTCCTAATATTATAAGCAGCTATACCAAAAGCTACAGCTACATTTAAGGATTCCTTCTTCCCTTTCATTGGTATAGAAACTATCTTATCAGCTCTTTTTAAAACAGACTTGGAAACTCCTTTTACTTCATTACCTATAACTAGGGCCAAAGGGAACTTGGGCTTAAACCTTTTAAGATTCATTCCTCCCTGCTCTAGCACTATAATAGAAATTCCTTGTTTTTTCAACCTTTCTATTAGTTTCCAACTAGAAGCATGATATTCCCATTTCATCCATTTCTCTGCTCCTAAAGCAGTCTTGGATATCTTCTGCTGAGGGGGCTTACCACAGATACCGCAGAGGAATATCTTATCTGCTTTCAAAGCATCACTGGTTCTAAATATAGAACCAATATTCTCCAAACTCCTAATATTGTCACAAATTACATAGAATTTCTTCATTATTTCACCTTATCAAAAAACTGGCTTTTCAGCCAGTTCTTGAAATCCTGGTAAATCCAGAACAGGAGATTATTTCTATGTCTCTTTTTTCCAGTTCGTCTAAGAATATATTTACTCCTAAAGAATCAGAAGATATATGGCCAGCAATTACTACATTTAAGTTAGATTCTTCAGCCTGTTTTTTATGCTCTTCGGAAACATGCATTCCTACTATTGTTCCAATGCCAGCATTAGCCATTTTTTCATATAATTTAGGGGAGCCTTCGGTTCCTCCGGTAATCTCTGTTAAAGCAATCTTGCCACATCTATTTTCTGGAGATCCTACAAACAATTTAGGACCAGCTCCTATTTTCATGGCTTGCTTGTATTCGGGAACCTGTTTCAAGATATCAATTAAATCTCCTAAGGTTTCTATGTTTTTATTTTCTATTAAATCTTTTAAAAACTTAGCAGCTAAGTTATCACAAGGAGTATGAATATTCATCAAATTCTGGCCCATTAATTTAGCTGAATCAATTGTTCTATTATGATTCTTAGCATTAACACCCCTGGATACTTCTTCTACCTTTTCCCTCATTAATCCTTCGGCAATATTAATAGGAACTCCGTAATAGTTCAAAACATCACATTGCAGACTCATTACATCTGCTAAATGAGCTAAACTCTTGCCGATAGGATGGTGGGCTATAATCAAGTCTACATTTAATTCTTTAGCCATTAGAACTTCAGCTGGCTCAATATCAATCCCAACCAAAACTCTTTTAATATCCTTGTCATTGGAAATATTATGAATCCCGGAGTCCAGATAAGGATTTTCTAAAGCTTCTTTATCAAACTCCTCCTTATCAGTCATTTTTTCATACTGCTTTCTTTTAGAATCCAAAAACCTCTTTACTCCCTCTTCTCCCCGGAAATCACTCTTGATTCCCATTTGAAGCGCTAGGTTGTAGATCTCTTTTATTGTCATGATTTAGCTTATTATATAATTGATTAATTAGTTCTTCTTGTTTTTTAACATCAAAAACCTGCCTTCTGATTCGGGCTTTTTCTCTTCTTATAAATTTTCTAGCTGATTTTGGCATACGCTTCTTTTTCGCCATAATTTTATGGAAGCTTTGTTTCTTACAATGTATATACTCTATATTAAAACTGAATAAAAATCAACCCCCGCCAAAGCGGGGGCCTGATTTTCTTAAGAAGTTATATTTTGAATTTATTAGCGAAACCGCCAATTAAAGGCAGTTCTTTTCTTTTGCCTCCAGCAACATTAACAATTCCAATAACAGACAAAACAACCCAAAGGATGTAGAGCAGAGGAGCACCAAACCAGCCAATAATGGGAATAAAAGCAAAGATAGCTGTAGCTGCTTCAAGGATAAACAAAACTAAGCCTTGCTTAGCATGAAACTGGACAAAAGCATCATCTTTATTAACTAATAAAGGGATTAAAAACAACAAACCAAGATAGCTTAAAACAGCTATTAAATTAGGTTGTTCTTTTTGCTCATTCATATTTTTTAAATTTTAACTTATAAAAATATCCTTAAAAAATTATTTTTATATAATTTTAAGAATTAATTATGATAAACGACCTTTTATCTTCTTTCTTTGTTTATTATAGCAAAAAAAGAAAGCCCTGTTAAGAAACAGGGCATTTTTTCATTTGTCTGGACAACTCTTTAGATAAGTTAAAACTTCTTCCATGTTGCTTATGGCTAAACCAACCCGAGAATCATTGGTACCATAATAGAGACGGAGCTCTTTCGTCTCTTCATCTAAAGTATATCCGCAAGGAAAAACTATACCGTCTTCTCCTCCCTCATACTGATATTCAGGTGCCAAAATCCATTCCTCGCTTCTTCTAGCTAACTTTAGATTTTCTAAATCTAATAAAGCTACACCTACTCGATAGGTAAGTCTATTAGCCTTACTTTTGCTTCCATGATAGAAAACAACCCAACCCTGATCTGTTTCAATTGGCGGGCAAGCTAAACCTATCTTATCTTCATCCCAAAACCACTTTCTAGTGGAAAATAATATCTCTTCGCCCTGCCAAGAAATTAAGTCCTCGGAAAAAGAAACTGCAATATAAGATTTTCCGTTTACGACTGGCCGATGAACAAGAGCGAATTTATTATTTATCCTTTTTGGAAATAAAGAGGCGTTCTTATTTTCCGGATCTAAAGGCTTGCTTATACGTCTGAAGCTAGAGAAATCCTTAGTTCCAATTAAAGAAATTCCGTTAGGCACATCTATTCTTTCATTTCTGAAAGAAACGCAGGCAATTATATATTCCTGCAATTCTTCAAGCCAAACAATTCTCGAATCCTCAAGCCCTTTCGGATGCTCTCCATACCTTAAATCAGCTTCTAAGGTAGGCTGTGGATCAACTTTCCAATTAGTTCTCCCGTCTTTGCTTCTAACGACTGTAAGATGGGAAAAACTTCTCCTATCTTCTACCCTGACTAAAAGTATTGTTTTGTTATTGAAGATTGTTGCTGCTGGATTAAAAACCCGATCTATAGGATAAGGCCAGTCAGCTGAACTCAGAAGAGGATTACTATCACTTTTGGTAAACAATTCTTTACTTTTCATTATTAGCTCCTTTTCCTAAAAAACTTTTTCAAAGAACTCTATATCTATGTATAACTTATCTTATTAAATCATCTAAGGAAGTCAAGAGCTATCTGCCTGTCGTCCCAGGCAATCTTCTCCCCTTTAGCCACACACATCCAGGGTTCACAACCTTTTCCAGTAATTACTACTGCATCATCGGGATTAACCAAGCTTAAGGCTTTCCTAATAGCTTCTTTCCTATCTAATATCTTTTGAGATCTTGGACCAGCTACTTGATTGATTATCTCTAGAGGATTTTCATCATAAGGATCTTCATTAGTTATAATCACCTGGTCACAATACTGTTCTGCTATCTTGCCCATTACTGGTCTTTTCCATTTATCCCTTCCCCCTCCGCAAGAGCCAAGAACACAGATTAAGCGTTTTCCTTTTAATGTTTCATAAACCTTTTTTAAAGCTTCGGGTGTATGAGCATAATCAACAATAACCAAAGGGTTTCTATTTACTATCTCCATTCTGCCGGGAATTATTTTTATCTTATCTAAAGCTTTTTTAGATATTTCCATATCAATACCTAAATATTCAGCTGTTTTAATAGCAGCTAAAGCATTGTATTGGTTAAACTTGCCTAAAAGATTTAAATTAATCGGCTCCTTAAGACTATAGGTTATTTTCTTTTCAGCTGGGATATCTAAAAACCACTCTGCATTCTCATCATCAGAGTTTATAACATGAACCTTAGCCTGCTTAAAAAGCTCTAGTTTTGCTGCTCTGTATCTTTCAAAGCTTCCGTGAGATTCAATATGCTCCGGGCTTAGGTTAGTAAAAACAGCCACTTGAAAATCAATAAATTTGTGGCGAAACTGCTTTATACCTTCAGAGGTTACTTCTAAAACAACGTATTTGCAATCAGCTTTAAGAGCTTGTTTTAAGAACTTCTGAATTTTAAACCTGCCTGGCATAGTCATTTTCAGCTTATTCTCTCTTTCTTTATTTCCTATCTTAAACTTAATAGAAGACAAGGAAGCTGTTTTAGACCCTGCTTCTTCCAGAATAGCATCAAGCATCTCCACTACTGTTGACTTGCCACTGGTTCCAGTAACTCCAATGATTGTTAATTTTTTAGAAGGAAAGCCATATAAAAGAGCGCCTATTAAGGCTAAGGAATAGTGGTAAAAATCAAGCAAAAACTTAGGAATAAACCTTTTTATTAATTCTTTCATTATATTTTTAATTTAACATAAACTTTAAAAATTAAGCAAATGCTTAGAGATAAAAAAGCCAAGATTTTACCCTTGGCTTTTATCTGGTTTTTTTAAAAAAGAGCTTTTTTGCTATTTTATCTCCTTAAATTATTTCTTTTCCATTCCTTAATAGTCAAATGTCCTCTAAATCTTGTGAGGACTCTATCCCATCCACGAGACCAGTCTTCCAATCCTAAAAATAAAGATTGAAGAGGAAAAGTAATGATTTTTAAGGGAATCCGAAAAATACTCCATGGGTTATAAAATCTACTCATAAGCTTAATATGCATTTCTCGAAGTTCTTTTGAAGTCATGTTTTCGGGTTCAAAACAAAGAAAGTTTCCGTCATACTTACTCCAAGGTACTATATCTCGAGAGAAAAGCTTTCCTTTTCTTTCTAATCTTCTGCGCAAAGGAGTTCCTGGTAAAGGGATAGGAAGCATTATTTGAATACTATCTGGAGAAGCTTTACGAATAAATCTTTTCCAAAGCATAAATCTTTCTCTGGCACTAATAAGTGTTACTTTTTCTTTTAAGGGATAACCAAAGATAAACATTGCATGTACCCAAAAAAGAGATTGCCAAATCTTCATCCATTTAAGCATTTGAGAAGAATCATATCCTTTTTTCATAGCTTCTAGTTCTTCATTGATAGGAGATTCAACTCCTATACAAGCTGCTTTAACTCCTGCTTTTTTCATAAGCTCTAAAAATTGGATATTTTCAGCATTATCCAGTCTTACTTGAACCACAAATTTAAGTCGCTTATACTTTGCTAAAATCATTTCAAAGAATTTCTTGGTTCCTTCGTGGTCTGCATTAGAATTATCATCAACAATAAAAAAAGATTTTGCTTTTCTCGTTTTCACTAACCAATCAACTATATCAAATAAATGTTTTGGGCTAGCAAAACGAACTTTTCCTCTCACTTCGCAATACTCACAATTTCTATCGCACCCCCTAATACGACTTATTGGATAAGTTTTTATTTTATTGTTGTGTTTCAAGAGATTAAAATCTGGAAAAGGCAAAGAGTCTAAATCTGAAATTTCATTCCTTTTTGGACCATTTCTTTTAAATTGACCATTTTTAAAATAAGAGACCCCTGGAATATTTTCAAAGTTTTTTTCTTCAAAAACAAGAAGAATTTGCTGAATAACCGCTTCTCCGTCACCATGAACAACTATATCAAAATCATGATTTAAAGTTTCCTCAGTGCAATAATAAGCATGAAGCCCACCAGCAATAACAAATATTCCTTGTTGATGATAAAACGAAGCTATTTCCCAAGCTTTTTCTATCGTACTGCTAAGTCCGCAATATATTGCAACTACCGAAGCTTTATCTTCTCTTTGCAATACCCTATGATCAGGTAGTCTGTCTTTATCCCTAGGTCCTTTAAAATTGTTTCCATCAATTACCTCTACTCTCCATCCTTGTAACTCGTTCGCAACTGTTGCAACCATAATTGGGCCTAAAGCTGTTGTTCTTTTTGCTTTTCTGCTAAAAATGTTCAGTCGTGGATAAGATGGAACAATTACTCTAAGTAAACGTCGGTTATCTTGTTTTTCTTTAACCATTATATCATCTCCTATTCTTTGGTTTATTTTTTGTTAAGGTTCTAATTTTATAATATTAACTTATTCATTATAAAAATACAATTAATAAAACTTGAAAAATTTATTGTTTCTGCTAATATACAATTACTATGCCAATAACAAAATCAGCCCAAAAAGCGCTTCGTCAGAATAAAAAGAGAAAAGCAAGAAATCTTGTATATAAGAAAAAAATGAAAGACCTTATTAAAAAGGTTCGGGGTTTAGTTTCTGAGAAAAAGAACGAGGAAGCTCAAAAGCTCTTGTCTCAAGTATATAAGATACTAGATAAATCAGCCAAAATAGGGCTAATTAAAAAGAATACTGCTTCCAGGAAAAAATCAAGGATAACTAAATTAGTCAGCAAAAAGCCCTAGATTTCAGCTATTAACAAATCAAGGGCTAATTGGGGCTCTACCTTGCCTGTTTTAATGCTTAAATCTATCTGAAATATCTTCTGGTAGGTTTTTTTTAATTCCTGAAAATCAAACTTTTGACATTGATAATAGCTTTTTTTAACAACGAAAGGATGCAAACCTGTTTTTTTAATAATAACATTATAGGGTTTGTGCTTTTCAATAAGGTCCTTTACTATTAAAAGATTCCTAAACTGATAATTTATCATTGAAAAAAGATAAAGAGGGGAATCCCCTTTTTCTAAATGCTTGTGAATTAAGCTCAAGGCTAATTTTTTGTTCTTATCAGCAATAGCATCAATAGTCTTAAAAATATCTGTTTCAATCTTTGACCTTGTTAAAAGCTCTACATCCTGTTTCTCAATCTTTGTTTTGTAACTAACAAGCTTCTTAATCTCATTACTCATCTGCCAGAGGTCATTTCCAACATATTCAATAAGCAGATCTAGAGCTTCTGAATCTATATCTCTCTGATAATTATCAAACTCTTTCTTAATCCAGTTTTTTAGCTTCTGGCCGGTTAAAAGCTCAAACTCCTGGCTCTTAGCTTTCTTTTTAAGAGTCTTAAACAAGGAACTGTTCTTGCTAAACTCATCTTCCTGATAAATTAAAATAAGATCATCTGTTTTGAGTAAATTATTTACTTTTTCTAAGAACTTATCTCTAAAGTCATTATTAGACAAAAGATCTGATATAACTACTAGTTTCTTCTCTTTAAACATTGAACTCTGCTTGAAGCTGTCATCAAAATCACTAAAATCACTAAAGCGCTTTAAATTCAATCCGCTTTTATGGATTTTCTGGTATTGAGCAATAATCTCCTTCACTTTCTCCCTCATTCTGTATGTATCCTGGCCATAAAGAAATATAATCATCCTTTTATAACATTAAAAGATTATTCTTTTAATATATTTCATCTTATCTGAATAGAAAAATAATTTCAATTAAAAAAGCCGTTCCTCTTAGGACGGCTTATAGGGTTTATGTTTTTATCTTAGATCCAATTTATTCTCTGAATCATCGGGCTCTCTAATCTATGTTGATGCCTCTTATCCAAACTAATCCGGCAATAAGCCAAAAAATTGAGAAAGCTTTACTGGTTTTTTTATTCATTCTTCTATCTTAATTGGGACATATGATTATTGTATGATACTCCACTCGCGAAAAAACCTTTTATCATTTCAATAAGTTCAAGCACAGTATGTTGCGATTTTACAAAATAATCTTTCGCTCCTGCCCGAAGAGCTTTTTGAATATTCTCATCCATACTAAGCACTGTAAGTATAACCACGGGAATACTTTTTGTTTTTGGATCTTTTTTTAACTCTTCCAGGACCTCAAAACCAGATTTTTTAGGAAGCATTAAATCAAGTAAAACAAGGTCTGGCTTTTTAGACCTCACCAACTGAATTCCTTTTTCACCATCAGACGCTAATAATATATTAAACCCCGCCTTGCCCAACTCCTCTCGCATCACAATAGACAGGACTTCGTCATCTTCTATAAGAGCTATTTTAAACTTTTCCATAATATACTAGTTTATATATCTTAATGACAATTCAACATAAAATGTTGTTCCTTTATTCTCCTCCGAATCAAGCCAGATTCTTCCGTTTAGCAATTGAACTGTTTTGGCAGCAACATAGAGACCGAGACCAAGACCATCTCGTTTAGTTGTTTGTGCGTTACTACCCCGGCTGAATTTTTCAAAAATTTTCTTTTGATCTTTTTTAGGAATACCAATACCAGTGTCTCGAACAACGAGACAAAAAGTCTTATTCTTTTTCTCCAACGAAACCTCAATTGTCCCCCCTTTTAAAGTATACTCAATGGCATTTAACACAAGGGACTGAAGGATGTTATACAATGCACCACTATCAATAACAACGGACAGTGCTGGTGGATGCTTTTTAAAAATAAGAGAAATATTCTTTCTCTTAGAGAATAAAACATATTCATTTAAGAAACTTTTCACAAATCCTACGAGATCAAGTGAATGTGAAGACAGAAATACTTTCTTCTGTTCAATACGAGATACATTTAAAAGCACTCCGATGAGATCGTTCAGGCGCATTGTGGATGTGCGCATAAGTGTAAGATATTTTTTCGTTCGTTCTGTAAGCTTCTCCGTCTTAAGCAATAATTCAATCATCCATTTGATATGAGTAACCGGAGTTCGAAGTTGATGTGATGCAAGACTCACAAATTCATCAATCGTGGCATCCTTCTTTTTCTCTTTAGCAATCTTCTTAATCATATAACTCTATCATAGCTTATTTAATTCTTGACGGAGATACTTTTTCATCTTACCGACCGTACTATGCAAACTCTTCAAATAAAATTCCATTTCTGGCTTTGCTCTTTTCTTGAGATTATCTTTGGATTTCTGCACCCAACTCTCTAATCCTTCCAAATCCTCTGCAAGAAGCTTAGTCAACTTATCAATATCTCGCACAGCAACAACTCTATATGCCTCTCTCTTTCTCTTCACTGCAATATAATACCATGCTAATGCGCTGACAACAAAGGCAACAAGTAAAATTCCAATAATAAAAATCTCAAACCAACCTAGGTCAATAAATCCTATAGACAAAATAATTTTTGCTTTAACCCTTACAACTTGACTTGAGATAGAATAACTAACAGCTCCGCGATTATCCCGAGCGCTAACTGATAAAGTATATTCCCCTTTGGCAAACCTCTTTTCTATAATAGTTTGCCAATTCCCTAATCCATCGCTAGTGGAGACTTCGGCAAAAACCTCTTGTCCTGTTTTATTAAATACTTTTATATCAACAAATCCATTAGGAACTGTTTTGCCAGATATAAATATGAGATCTCCTTCAGAAATTGTCTTTGTCAAAAAAGTAATTGTAGGAATTGGCAACGGCAAAATCTCAAATTCCAAATCATCTTCAACGCTATTGCCGGCAAAATCAAAAACCCGCACCAATACAGTATGTTTTCCTGGCGGCTGAATCGGAAGGACAATGCTGGTTTCAGTAGATTCAATAGGTCCCTTGCCATCAATAAATACAAGGGCGTGAGATATTCCAGAAAGACTATCCTGTGTTTCATAGCTTATCTTAGGCGTTGGATTATCTGAAACCTCGTTATCTATCTCTATTTCAAAAGGCAAAGGAGGCATTGTATCAATTGATATCTTGTAATAGGCATACTTTCCCCATCCAATATTGTTTTTAAACTGAGCACGAATATACCAAATACCTTCTTCCAAAATTCCAAAACTTTTACCAGTGAAAAGCTCTTTTTCTGTATTTCCTAATTTCTTATCAGGGGCCTGGCTTAATTTCGTCTCTACCTTTATTATATCCGGAGGCATTTCCCAAAGAACGATCACTTCTCCGAGATGATTATACCATTGCGACTCATCTGGATATAAAGGGACTCTTAACTTTGGCGCTTCTGGCAAATCTCCTACTAAAATTGGTTTTCTTTCAACTTTTTCAGGTTCTTCAACAGGTTTATCATCCGACTCAGCCGGTTTATCTGGAACCGGTTCAAAATCCACTTCATCAATGCCAACGCCGATGCTTGTTTTTTCAATTGCAGATAATACATTTGTGCCCTGCCCGTCTGATGCTGTTACTACAGCGCTTGACATCGTAAGTTCTGCTGAACCCATTCCTTTTGCTTTAAACTTCATTTTTAAAACCTGCAAAGCTTCTCCTGCAACACCTTTTGCAGTTCCGCCGATAAAAACTAAAGTGCCTTCTTCATTAGAAATAATTGGTTCTTCCATCCAGAAATTAAATGCTGAATTCGACTTATCAACCTCTAAAAGTTCCAAAATATCGCTGGGAAATTTTACTGTTGCCTGAGCAGCATTAATAAATACTTCTTCACTGTTTACCTTTACATCAACACTAAACTCTTTTCCAATATCAAATGTTTTTGCTTCAGGCAAAAAATAGAGAACCGCGGCTTCAGCCTTAACAGCAAAAAAAGAAAGGAAAATTAAGCAAAAGATTATAAAAATATTTTTATTTAGCTTTTTCATAATAAATTAGTTATATTTTCATCATTTTTAAAAAAATACTAAAGTCCTTAATATTGATATTTCCATCGCCGTTCATATCAATTTTCGATTTAATGGATTCATCTTCAGATCCCCATCTATATAAAAAAATACTCCAGTCAGTTATATTCACCTTATTATCATTATTAAAATCTGCTCTTGATGTCTCTAATGGAGAAACTTTGAAAGCCTTGGGGAAAGAAAAATCACTCTCTCTGCCAGACTCATCTGTTTGCCTAACCCTAAGATAATATTCGCCAAAATCTAACTCCAGAGCGCTTATAGCAAGAGTCCAAAAGCCGGT
Source organism: uncultured Candidatus Saccharibacteria bacterium (assembly GCA_964408385.1). GTDB lineage: Bacteria > Patescibacteriota > Minisyncoccia > Minisyncoccales > GWA2-38-27 > CAYOZF01. Next base: position 13,675 of record CAYOZF010000011.1, read on the forward strand.
TCCGTCTGATTGAGTCTTTCCTTTTATTACATCATTAATTTTTACTTCTATCTTGTTATTAGGAGCAGCATAACCCCTAATTTTTATGTCTTGATTTTTTGTTACAACTGTATTTTCAAAACTCACTGTTGGAGGAAAGAAAATATCCTTTACCACTAATTCATTTTTCCGTCTTAAATCAACATCAAAGGCTAAAATTCCTGTCTTTCTTCCATCTTTATCTTCTGCCCTAAGAGCGAAAAAGAATTTAACAGTAGCCAAATCTTCCTGTATTATTTCAAAAGTGCCATCCTTTAATGTTGTAAATTTCTCTATTGGTTCAGATACAAAAATTCCTGTCTTTTCTTCTTTTGCCAAAAACTCTATCTTGCTTCCTGGATATGCTTGACCGGAAAAATATACATATATTCTTCTTACTGATCCGCCGCCGCCGCTAGGTGGTGGTTCTCCTCCTCCAGTAGAACAATTACTAGTATTAAAGCTTAGACAGTCTGATGAGCAAGATAGGGTTCCTGAGTCATATCCTTTGGTCTGACATGTTTGTGATTGTAGATCTGTTCCATCACACACTTCATTAATACTATCATCATTAGGTGATTGTACTATGTTATCTCCACAATAGGTTGATACAGGCAGAGCAGTAGTTGCTAAACTTGGCACATTAGAAAGACCTGATTCATTAGGAACTTCATCAGATGTTTTAAGGGCAAAATAATAAGTCGTGCTGGCTGAAAGTCCGGAGACGGTCTTTGATTCGCTGGAACCGGCTATTGAAGGAGTTGGCTCTCCAGTAGCTTGGGTGGCGGAACTCCAATTTCCATCATTAATCTCAGAAATTGAATAACGCAAATCATAAGTAGTTGCTGTTCCAGTGCCTCCATCATCACCAGGAGCTGTCCAGGAAACCGTTATTGCGCTATTAGAAGGATTTGAAAGAGCAAGATTTGTTACCGCTGATGGAGCAGTAGCATCAGAACTGATAACAAAAGTAGCCGCAATAGTATGCTCAGCAATAACGTTGGTAAAATCATAGCTGGTTACTGCGCCTACTGATACGCTATCCACCAGCACATCATCAACATGATAATTGGCATCTGCTGTGATGGTAAAAGACTGACTAGCGCCATCATTAACTGATACAGCACCCGAAGGCGATATTGAACCGTTAGCGCCGGCGCTGGCTGTGATGGTATGGGGAGCCACATAAGTAAACCCTCCTGCCAAAGTATCAGACTTGCCATCCGAGGTACGGGTGAAAACTACATCCTGCGCCCCAGCTGTACCAACAGGGGTTATCGCTGTAATCTGGGTAGAGCTGACAACAGTAATGTTTGTTGCTGACGCGCCGCCAATAGTCACTGTCCCACTGTCAAAACCCGTTCCTTCAATAGTCACATCAGTTCCACCCGCTGTTGGGCCAGAAGACGGGGAAATGGACGTAACAGTCGGTGGTGCTACTGCAAAAACCTGCGGGATGCCAATAGAAAAACAGCCAACAGAAAATATTATTATCAAAATAAGAAAAGAGGTAAGTATTTTCATTCATTTGCAAAGAATTTTTATTCTTTTACTTTGACCTTAATCTTTTTTGCTTTAAGATTGTTATCTTCTGGAAGCTTTTTAACTTCAGCTTCTTTGCTTTTTACAGACTTTTTGGCTTCTGGATGGGTTTCTTTCCCAAAAAATTTCTCTACTTTTTCCACAATCTCAGTTACGGCATGTTGGGATTTAACAATATAGTCATTAGCCCCTAATTTTAGGCCTTTTTTAATATCATCGTCCCTGCTAAGCATGGTTAGAACAATAACAGGAATACTGCGAGTAATTGGAGATTTTTTCAGTTCCTCGAGCACATCAAGCCCGTGTTTTTTAGGAAGAATAAGATCAAGCAAAACTAGATCTGGTTTTTTAGACCTAACCAGTTTTAAACCCTCTTCGCCATCAAAGGTCTGAAACACATCAAAATCTGCCTCAGATAATTCCTCGCGGACAACTTTGGCTAGAATCTCATCGTCTTCTATTAAAACTATTTTTAGCTTTGCCATACTTTTATTATATCTTAATTAAATTGTTATGCCAAACGCTTACTTCCTTTTTTCGACTTTACTTTAAGAGGAAGTTCGACATAAAAGGTGGTGCCCTTATCCTTTTTTGACTCAAACCAAATCTTCCCGCCAAAAACTTCTACTGCCTGCTTTGCAAGATAAAGACCCAAACCAGAACCAGAGGCTTTTATTAATTTAGCATTACTGCCCCGGCTGAATTTCTCAAAAATATTTGCCTCTTCTTTCTTCGGTATACCAATTCCAGTGTCACTAACCGCGAAAAGAAAACGGCCGTCTTTTCTTTTTAGAAAAACCCTCACCCTTCCTCCTTCAGGAGTATACTCAATAGCATTAGACACTAAAGATTGGATAATATTCCATAAGATATTAGGATCAGTAATAATATTAAGAGCCTTGGGATATTCCTCAAAAGTTAAAAAAATACCTTTTTTAATGAGAACGGGCGTACAACCAACGATATAATCTTTTATAAAAGCCACCAGTTCAATTTGTTCTGCAAAAACAGTTAATTTACCTTCCTCAAAACGCGAGGCATTTAATAGATTATTAACTAAATCAGAAAGGTGTTTAACAGAAATAAAAATATCTTGAAGATATCCTTGTAGTCCTATTGTTAGATTTTCCTTTTTAAAAATTCGCTCTATTGTCCATTTAATACCAACCAAAGGGCTGCCAAATTGGTGCGAAATCATAGAAACAAATTCGGCTTTCTTTTTATCAATTTCTTGCTCGCGGGTAAAATCGCGAAATACAATAATAGCGCCAATAAGTTTATTCTTAATTTTAAATGGAGACACTGTAATTGTTACTGGGAATTTTGTCTTGTTTTTACGAGTATAATAATAGATAGTAGTAGTAGTAGTAGTCTTTTTGGAATGAATGGCGGAGAAAACTAGACTCTTATTAACAGGCACCTTTTTACCATCTTCAGTTTCAAGCATAATCACCTCTGGCCACACCTTATCAAGTACTTCTGAACTACTCCACCCTGTGGCTTCCTCGGCGGCTTTATTGATTAGTATTACTCGCATGTTCATATCCACGACGACCAACCCGTCACCAATACTTGCCAGCATTGCCTCGTTCTTGACTTTTGAAATTTGCAAATTCTCACGTTCTTTTTCTAAATCCTCAAGAAGATTCAAAATCGCCTTTTGGGTATCTTCCAAATTTTTAATCTCTTTATCAGGTTTTTCCGTTTGCCCTTTTATTTTTTTCTTAAGTTTTTGAGAAAGATTTTTTTGCTTCATCTTTCTTTTTTATGTTTTTCTTCAATTCAACAATTTCTTTTTTTAACCCTAACATTTTTAGTTCCCGTCCAACCATAAGCTTGTTCAGTTTTGCTAATTCATCAATACGAGCTTTAAGTTCTGTTGTTCTCTTGGCTACGCCTTTTTCAAGATTTTGGGTATAATCGGCTAATTTTTCTTCAATTGTCCTTTTAAGGGTAATATCTTCAATTGCTAGTAAAATCTGCTGGGTTGCATCTAGCCGCCTAGCATTAAGTAGCATTATTTTAAATCCAATCTTAGGAAATTTATGAGAAACCTCAAAATCGTTAAAAACTGCTTTCTTTGGCAAAATCTCTCCTAATAACGTTCGTAATTTAGGAATGTCCCACTGCTTATTTCCTAATTTATAAAGAAATTTATTCACTGTTTGTTTTTTTGTAACGTTAAAGTCTCTATAGAAAGATCTATTTGCGCCGACTACTCGAAGCTTTGAATCAAGAACCAAGAACGGCTCTCTGGCCGTATCTGAAAAATCTTTGAGATAATGCAGGGCGATTTTTTTCTCTTTTAATATCTTTTTGTTTTTGTTTTTCATATAATTACATTTAATAATTGGGTCTTTAAGAATCGACCTTTTGGCTTTATAATTATAAGAAAGATTCACTAAATCCAAAACAACCCCAAATCATAGAGTCATAAAATTTTCTCTGTTTTTACTTTTATTTATTATACAAAAAAACAGGACTAGGTTCTATCAGTCCCCTGTGGATAACTACTATGAAATTTCTGCCCTGTTACAATTATTGTCAATTTGTCAACCAAAAATCAAACAAAAAGAGGGCTATTAACCCTCCTTAAAAAGCTCTCGGCCATACGCGAGTTTAGAACCGCTATTAAAGAGCATCAGGGTTACTGGAAATTTAAAATTGTGAGAGAGTGGCCTGAAGTCATCAGCCAGAATTAAAGACTTTTAATAAACTTATCGAGCTCTC
>CAYOZF010000012.1:0-7809 GCA_964408385.1 uncultured Candidatus Saccharibacteria bacterium
GAAAGCTTTGCTTTCTTTTCCAAATCGAAAGCTTTGCTTTCTTTTCCAAATCGAAAATAAATTTTCCTAAATAGAATGAAAAAGAAAATTAATCTAAAAAAACTAAAGATTGCCCCTTTTTTTATAGTTGAGCATGCTTTTTGCGCCTGTTTATTGCTTTTTATTCTTTCTTTGGGAATAAGCCTGCTTTTATTCTATTTCTACAGCAGCTTGGCTGAAAAACAAGGAGAAGGGCAAATAGAGCAGACTTATTTCCTAAAACAAGAGCCTTACCAGAATGTTTTATCCTTTTGGGAAAAGCATGAAGAGATATTTCAACAGGCAGATTCCAAAGAATACCTCAACCCTTTTTTAGAGCCGATTGACTAGATAGATTATTTAAGGTATAATGAACCTGTGTCCCCGTAGCTCAATTGGATAGAGCAGTACCCTTCTAAGGTAAAGGTTGTGTGTTCGACTCACACCGGGGACGCTGGAATATGGCGGCTATAGTGTAATGGTTAGCACTAGAGTTTGTGGAACTCTCGGTACGGGTTCAAATCCCGTTAGTCGCCCCATAATTTTGCTATATGGATTTTTTAAATAAAAGAATCTCAACCTTAACAGGTATTATTGTTCTCCTTATAGTATCTTTTGCTGTAGGAGCTTTTCTCCTTCAGCAAATGAAACAAATAGTTGATATAAGGGTTAATATCCTTCAGTCAATCCAAAATTAGTTATAATCCGGGATTATAACCAAAATGAGTTTATTTCTTCTCTTGAAGGGTGACTTTTCTTATTAATTCTTTTTTCTCTCTTAGAACCTTAAGTTCAATTTCTTGTCCTATTTTGCATTTATGAAGGATGCTTGATAAGGGATTCTTAGTAGTTATTTTTTCTCCGTTAGCCTGAAGAATTATATCAAACTCTTTTAATCCAGCTTTGTCAGCAGCCGAATCTTTAATTACTGCTGATTCTCCTAATGTTTCTCTGACTACTAAAGCCCCATAGTTTACTGGGAGTTTGTTCTTTTCGGATATTTCTTTCGTCAGGATAACGTATTTTACTCCTAAGAAAGGAAACTGGATCTTACCGTATTTCTTAACCTCTTCCAGGTCTTTTATTGCGTAGTCAATTGGAATAGCAAAGCCAATATTCTGGGCTCCCATTACTACAGCCGTATTAATGCCTATTGCTTTGCCTTCCATATTAACCAAAGGACCGCCTGAATTGCCTGGGTTAATGGCTGCGTCTGTCTGAATTAAGCCTCTTAATCTTTCTGCCTGCTGGGTCATATGGTTGGTTGCCTGAATATATCTGGATAATCCAGAAACAATACCTGAGCTCACTGTATCATGGAACTCTCCCAAAGCATTTCCAATAGCTACTACTGGCTGCCCCAAGTCTATTTTTTTAGTGGTTGCTAATTCTAAATAAGGAAAGTTTTTGCCTTTTATTTTTAAAACAGCAATATCATTAATAGGGTCTCTGGCTAAAACCTTGGCTGGGTATTTCTTTCTTGGCTCCAGGATAACAGTATAGTCAGCTTCCTGGTCAGAAACAACGTGCTGGGAGGTTATTAAATATCCATCAGGAGAAACAATAAAGCCTGAACCACCTCCAATTTTAGTACTTTCCTTTTTTCCATCTTTAAACTTAGGCATGATTACACCCTTTCCTCCGTAAGGCATCATATAAAAGCCTTCTACCTTTGGAAGGTCTTTGGAAACCACAATAGTTATTACTGCTGGGCAGACCCTTTTGGCTATTTCCACAATTGATAAATCTTTTTTCATATGTCTATATTTATTAATTATGTTTTTATTATATCATATTTAAATTTTAATTTAAATTGCTATGAGTTTAGCTCAATATCATATTGATAATAAGAATAAAATATGATAGATTAAGGGTGATGCCCTCGTAGTTCAACGGACAGAACAAGACACTCCTAACGTCTAGATATAGGTTCGATTCCTATCGAGGGCACAAAGATTTTCTTGACATAATTATGTGAATATTATATATTCCAATAGTAGGTTTAACTTGAACATTAACAATATTATTAGGAGATATAGAAAATGGAATATACAGTTACATGGGAATTTTGGATCTATGATGAATCTGCTAAACCAGTAGCAATACATTTTGGCCCAGATTTCAGTATGAGGGCTATTACTTTGAATTTAGCAATTGGAAAGGCCCAAAGAAGAGCTTTAAGAAGATTTAACAGAATGCGGAAAGAGCATCCAGCAGAGTATCCAGATAGCTTTCATTATATGGTCAGGGTTTTAGGTCTAATGGATAAAAGCTTTCACTACCACAAGCTGTTAGCTGCTCATGAGGTTTTTTATGGGACAGTTAGAAAAAGAGATGACTACGGCAGTTCTCAATGATAGAAAGGAAATTAAAAATGGAAAAATACCAAAAAATAGCAAGATTAGGTAATAATATAGGTTGGAACGAAAAAAAATGGATATTTAGGTCTTTCAGCGTTCCAGATGTTGACGAGAACTTGGCGCCCAAAGGCGATATTGTGGAAGATTTCGCTACTAATGGTGAAATAGCGAAAATTTTCTGCTTAACTGTTGAGGAAATAGCCGATTATTTGGGTAAAAAAGGGAAAATAGATATAACTGGCATGAGTCCGGAACAGCTGAAAAGCATTGCTTCTGATTTAGGCAAGGATATTAAAAAGAAAGGAGGTTCCTATGCAAGGTATTGAACGAACCTATTGTGACATTTGTATTAATGCTCTTGTCGGAGCATGGCGAGAACTTATGGAAGTTACTGGCGCTGAGACTCTTCGCCAAGTTCGCTATGGTAAAGGAGATACGCTTGGCTTGGATGCTATCCCCGAGATTACCATTAAGGGACGTTTAGAGAGTTTTGATAATCATGCTATTCTGATAACCGAAGAGCTTGATGATCAAGCCCATCGACGTTGGCCAACAGATTCTGATCCAATCAAACAGCCGTTAATGTTTTTTTGTGATCCAACTGATCGTTCAATTCAGCTTAAAAGATTCTTTGAGTTTATTTCAAAAGATAATCCTTTAGCTAAAGTGGGCGATATCATGAATGCTTGTAACCCTAAGAAGTTATGGGAACAAATGTTTGAAGCCCCAGTTGTTGTTACCGGTTCAAGCGGAGCTATCACTTGTGTGAGAAAGGGGCAAATAGTCTTTTCCGTGATTCTTAATTATATTAGCAGGACCATTTGTGCAGCAACAGATAACGGCGTCTACTGGTATGAGCTTAAAGATTTTTCAGATGTACGGAATGAGGAAGTTACTTTAACAAAAATCTTTAAAAATGGTAGCAAGCTTTGTTTTCCCGGGGTGGGCAAGTCTAGCTGTCCTTTGGACAATTGCAAAAAATTTGTGGCTTTCTTGGGTAAAGAAGGATATCGTGAAAATTTTAACGACAGCATGCTTTTTATGGATAATCCTGATGGATTTTTACATCATTTTGAACCACCTGGTCCACCAAGAGTGCTTTATCTATCAGAGTTTCAGAAAGACCATGGTTTTGTTGGCTTTATTCTTTCTAATGGCGAGAAAATAGTAGAATGGATGCACTGGCTTTCTTTTGTAAAGTATGCGCGCAATGAGCATGGAAATCATGCTCTGCGGGTTTATGAGATTGCTCTTGAGCGTCCCTGGACCAAAAATGGTATGCTTATGTCTACTTCGCCTGCCTATAGTTTGTTCTGCGATACAGGCAAGAAGCCCTATATTGATATCAGCCGTTTGCGTAATTTTACCCGGCCAAGTCAATTTCGCTGCATGATAGTAGTTGTTCCTTGTGATAACGAGCGGATTATTCATGTTCTTGAGCAACACGAATATCGGGAAATAACAAATTTCTTCTAACAAGAGCTGGCTAAAAAGCCAGCTCTTATTTGTTAAAAGGGATTGACATTTTTATTAAATTTGTGTATAATTAAATAGGAAAGAATGTTAGTTCTTTAACAATAAGAAATCTTAATGATAAGAAAATAGAAAGAGGTGAAATTATGTTAGAACAAGAAAAGAAAGCTAAGGACCGATTTATAGAAAGGCCCGCAAAATTATTAGTGTTCTTAAGTTTAGTCTGTATGTTTTTTGTGCCGGATGTTTATGCTGTGTCTTCAGAAAGTAAGAATAGTTATCCAGAAGGACAGTATGTAATCCTGACGAATATTGATCAGGATGACCCTTATTATCTGACTGTCCAGACCCTTCAGGATTATAGAGACGCAATTGTGCTTTATTTTGATCCTGCAGATGTTTGGGCAGTAAAGGATTCTCTTAAAGAGAACAATGCAAGATATGTTGCTTTAGTCCTAAAACCAATTGGCATTGATATTAATCTTGCTCGAGAATTTCTAATGATGAGCACAGAGTTAGACGATGACCCCTTTAGTGATTTTTCCTATGGTTTTATAACTGGAGCTACAGCTCAGGATGCTTTGAATTTTATGAATAATATTATTCAAGCTGAACAGGAGGATATTCAGAATAAACCTCTTACTATAAGTGGTTGTGGGACAATTGCTGAAAATCCAGGAAGAGATTGGACTTATGTTTCTCTAAAAAGTGGGAGTTATCAAGAGTACTTAACCTCAGATTATTCTAAGATTTATCTTGAAGTAGGAGATCCATGCGCAATAGATTTCTTTTTCGATAATTCTTTTTATTTGAGTGATTCAAAAATGTTAAGTTTTGATGGACACGGGAATTACCATATGTTATTTCTTGGAAATCCGCCAATGATAAGCTTAACAAGCAACCATATAAGAACTCTTGATTTATATCCTGCTGTTGTTTCAAATGGAGCTTGTAATATGGGTGTTCTAAAGAGAGACTTTTGGATTAGTAATTGGGTTACAAATAATAAAATAGGCTTTTATGAAATTAGCGAGAAGGATAGTTTCGCTCTTTCAATATTGGAAACAGGAATCACAGGATATTTTGCATCAATTGGTATAAATAATGGAAGTGATAAGGCAGAAGAGGAGTATAATATATTTCTTTACAACGAACCCTTAGGGGATATTCATAAAAGAAATATAGACGGAGTAGTTATGGGGTTTCTTGGAAACAAACCAAATTTAAGATTATTTTTTGATGGGGATTATTGGATATATGATCCAAATACTTGGATATTTTATCCACATACTCTTGTTTCTGAAACTTACGACCCTTATGAATTTAGCTGGAATCAATCTAGAACTCTCTCAGGCAAGGCAAATCGAGTCTATTATGGAGACCCTCTCTTTAATCCTTTTGCCAATGATGGCACTCCGGAATTGGATATTGTCACTACTAGTCTTGCAACCATAGACGCCAATACCTTACAATTAGATCTTTTCTTTGATAAGCCAGAAACGTATTTCCCTGTAATGGACAAGTTCCATGAAGGGGGAACACGTATCTACGCACCTGTGGAGGTACCTGATGAATTCTACGGAGCAGAAGTCCAGATAATGACTGCTTCAGGCATTTATAGTCGTTTCATCTATGCCTTTGAGCAATTTGACGGTAAGACAATACTGCATATCGAGATAGATATTCCTGACGAATCCATAAGAAATGCTATCCAGTTTAACTCGTCTATCATAGTTCTGAACAATTAGGATTATGAGAAACGGCAATTCGGGTGTTAAGGATGAATAGAAATATTCTATTCATCCTTTTTTATTACCAGAAATATTAGCCAAAGCCTTTGTTAATAAAATGTTGATAAAATGGTAATAAAAAGGTTGACAAACCTGTTTTCTCATTTAATATAAGATTGAGGGGGTGCGGGATAAAATTCCTTAAGGACATGTGATTTAATAAAGGAGGTTTACTGATATCACTGGTGAGGTCCAAACCCAGCTTTAAAGAATAAACCGAGTTTGTTAGATTCAATCCCCCTCACCAAGGATCCTCTTAATAAAGGGGATTTTTGGTTGAATTTTTGGATTAAGCTGTGCTATAATGAAAAAAAGGTTGGTATTTAATTAAATACAATAAATATTATATTAAAATATATATATAAATATATGGCAGAAAAAGAAGAAAAACCAATTGGCGAAGTCATCCATTACTTTTCTAATATCAGTGTAGCTGTAATTAAGTTTTCATCTCCTGTTTCAGTAGGGGATAGTATTAGAATTGTTGGCGGAGAAGAAACAGATTTTACCCAAGCAATAGATTCAATGGAGATAGACCATAAGAAGATAAAGAAAGCCAAGAAGGGTGATGAAGCTGGTTTAAAGGTAAAAGAAAAAGTAAGAGAAGGATACAAAGTTTTTAAGGCATAACATGCTTTTTCTTAAAGCCCTATCGGTGTTTTTGGGCACGATAATCGGTGCAGGAATATTCGGCCTGCCTTTTGTAGCTTACAGGGCTGGTTTTTTTATTACTCTTGTTTATTTCCTTTTTATGAGCCTGATTGTTATATCAGTTAGTCTGATTTACAGCCAGATAGCCTTAGGAACCAAAAAGACCTGCCGTCTGCCTGGTTATGTTGAGAGTTATCTTGGAGAAAAATGGAAAAAGATAAGCTTTGTTATCGCCTGCTTTGGTCTTTTCGGCGCTCTGCTTGCCTACCTGATTATCGGAGGCCAATTTTTAGGCTCATCTTTAGATATCAACCCTGTTTTAGGCACTCTTTTATTCTTTGCTTTGGGATCTTACCTCACTTTAAGAGGGATTAAAGCTATTTCCGGGATAGAGTTTATTCTATTTTTAGTTCTTTTAGTTATTTTGGGATTGTTTTTCATCAAGGCTCTCCCTTTTGTTAATCTGAATAACTTTCAATTAATAGATTTAAAATATTTAGCTTTTCCTTACGGAGTAATTCTTTTTTCCTTATGGGGAGTTTCTGTTGTTCCAGAGATAAAAGAAATGCTTTTAGGAGATAAAAATAGTTTAAGAAAAGTAATAATTCTAGGGGTTGTTTTATCTGCTTTAATTTATTTATTCTTTATATATTTAGTTATAGGAGCTTCTTCTCCTGTTTCTGAAGATGCTATTTCAGGTTTAGACCAGGTGTTGGGTTCTAATATATTGAAATTAGGATTTATCTTTGGAGTAATTACTTGTTTTACTTCTTTTTTGACCCTCGGATTGACCTTAAAAAAGATTCTTTGGTATGATTTTGGCTTTTCTAAACATATTTCCTGGTTTTTAACCTGCTTTGTTCCCTTGGGTTTGTTTTTATTAGGCTTTAGAAGATTTATCAATGTGATAGGTTTTACTGGAGCTATTGCTTTGGCTCTAGAAGGAATAATTATTGTATTCTTGTACAAGGCCTTTTTAAAGAAAAAGTTTAGAAAAAGAATGAATCCTTTATTTTACCTGTTAAGTTGCGTATTTTTGCTAGGCATAGCGGTTGAGATTATTCTATTTTTATGGTAAAATGAATTAAACATGGTAAATTTAATTGATACAATAACTATTGTTATTTTCATTGCTTTTTTATTTTGGTATTTATCTACTAACGTTTTACCTTTTCTTTCGTAATGAAAGCAAAAAAACTAATAGACCAGGAATTATACAAAAGGGCTTCTCTTCACAACCTGATTCTTTTTAGTATTTATTCAGTTTTCTCTAAAAGAGAAAAATGTAGCTACGAAAGACTAGTTAAAGAGTGTTTTTCTCTTTTTCCTGATTCTTTTTGTTTTTCTGGCATTAGAAAATGGCCTGATTCCCGCAAGCTGGACAGGTCTTTAAGAACCCTAAGAAGGCAGAAGCTACTTACTGGAGATCCAAAAGCGGTCTTTTCTTTGACTAAAGCAGGCAGGAAGATAGCTGAAGATACTGGGAAGACATTCAGGCAAGCAAAGCTGAAGATATG
>CAYOZF010000012.1:7909-17077 GCA_964408385.1 uncultured Candidatus Saccharibacteria bacterium
AAGAACGAGTCTTCTATTTCCAATAAGAAGAACGAGTCTTCTATTTCCAATAAGAAGAACGAGTCTTCTATTTCCAATAAGATTAGGATCCACCTTTTCATATCTGGCAGGGTCCAGGGAGTCGCCTTTAGAGTATCAATGTGGCAGAAAGCTAGAGGAGTTGAAGGTTTTGTCAGAAATCTTGATGACGGCAGAGTAGAGGTAGTTCTGGAGGGGGAGAAGGAAAAATTAGCTAAAATAGTTGAATGGGCAAAAAAAGGACCGTTCTTTGCTAAGGTTACTGATATTGAGATTATTAAAGAAGAATACAAGGGAGAATTTAAAAACTTTAATATATTATATTAATTATGTATATTTTTATTCTAATAGCTGGTTTTGGAGGAGGGGTTTTAAGAGGACTAGTCGGCTATATCAAGCATCAGTTTTCCTATAAAAATGTTGGATTTAAGCTTCCTTATTTTTTTGGAATGATGTTTTTGTCTGGAATAATAGGTTTGTTAATAGCCGTGGCAATAAACGAAACAGGAATCCAGTTTTTAGGAGGTGCTTTAACCCCAGCTTTAGCTTTTATTATTGCTTATGCTGGAGGAGACTTCTTGGAAAACCTTTATAAGATTATCCTTAAGAAGTCTTCATTATATGAGTCTTGAAATCCTCTTTATGTGAGTAAACCAAAACCCCTTGTGAAAAGGGGTTTTTGGTTTAAGAAATAAGATTTAAATTAAAATCCTGATTTTTCTTCTCCACCTTCAGCTGGCACATCACCACCTTCAGCTGGTACATCACCACCTTCAGCTGGTACATCACCACCTTCAGCTGGTACATCACCACCTTCGGCAGGCATGTCTCCACCCTCAGCAGGAGTTTCAGGATTGTCGTCTCCCATAGGAGTTTCGTCCTGATCAACTGTCTCTTCTTCTGTTGGCTCTGGTGTTTCAGGTTCTTCTTGAGCAACAAAAGAAGGATATAAATTGTCTTTAATCATGTAACTTTTTATCCAGTTAAATAATTTCGCCCTTGGCGAAATTACTGCGAAGCAGTATTCAACCGGATGAATTTTTAATTTCTTAACGCGACCTTTTATTCGTATCTACTATATTGTTAATTATAAGGATTTAGAAATATATGTCAATAGTTTTTGTGGAAATTCTGTGAAAATATGGTAAACCCCGTTAGAGATTTGCTTTCTTTGTGTTTTAGCCTTGCCCTGTAATCTCTAACGGGGTAAAATGAAATATGAGATTTATAGCTGATTTTCATATTCATTCCAAGTATTCCAGAGCTACCAGCAAAGATATGGATTTAGAGGCTTTGGATAAATGGGCTAAGATTAAGGGAATCAAGGTTTTGGGTACGGGAGATTTTACCCATCCCCAGTGGCTGAAGAACTTAAAAGAAAAACTTGAGCCAGCTGAGCCTGGCTTGTACAAGCTGAAGAAGAATGACCAGGGAACCAGGTTTATTTTAACAGCTGAGATAAGCTGTATTTATTCCAAAAACAACCGGGTTAGAAAGATCCACATTATTGTTTTTTCTCCTTCTTTTGAAATTTGTGAAAAGATTAACACCCAGTTGGGTTGGATAGGCAATTTAAAATCTGACGGCAGGCCGATTCTTGGCTTGGATGCCAAGGAACTGGCCAAGATTGTTTTAAACACTTCCCAGGAATGCCTAGTTGTCCCAGCCCATATTTGGACACCTTGGTTCAGTATGTTTGGTTCAAAGTCGGGCTTTGATTCTATTGAAGAGTGCTTTGAAGATTATTCAAAATATATTTATGCCGGGGAAACAGGATTAAGTTCTGATCCGGCTATGAATTGGAGAATATCCAATTTGGACAAGATCGCTTTAATCAGTAATTCAGATGCTCATTCTCCTAGGAAAATAGGCAGAGAGGCAAATGTCTTTGATACAGAATTAAGCTATTCAGCTATTGCTGAGGCGATAAAATCTAAAGATCCTGCCAAGTTCCTTTCTACTATTGAGTTTTTTCCTGAAGAAGGCAAGTATCATTATGACGGGCACCGTAATTGTAATATTGTTCTCTCTCCTAAGGAATCCAAAAAATACAACAATATTTGTCCTAACTGCGGAAAGCCTTTAACCTTAGGAGTGCTGAACAGAGTGGAGGAGTTGGCTGACAGGGAAGAGGGGGCAAAACCGGAAAAGACCACACCTTTTAAAAGTCTGATTCCCTTAGAGGAAATAATTGCCAATGCTTTGGGTCAGGGTGTTGCCACTAAAGGAGTCGCCCGGGAGTATGATAATTTGATCAAGGAGTTTAAGGATGAATTTGAGATTCTGCTTAATGTCCCTCAAAAAAACCTGGAACAGGCCAGCCTGGCTGAGATTGCTGAAGGCATAATAAGAGTAAGACAGGGTAAAGTGAGCTTAGAGCCTGGTTATGACGGAGTTTACGGCAAGATAAAGATTTTTTCTAAAGGAGAGCAAAAAGAAATATCAAAACAAAAAACATTATTTTAATGAACAAGTATCCCTTAAATTCAGCTGGGAGAAAGATAGTTAAAAATGTTCCTGTTTGTCATCAAGACAACTCTGTTTTAGATGTGAAAAATATGCTTTTTGAGACAATGGATTTGCTGGAAACCATTAACTATATTTATGTAGTTGACAAGCAGAGAAAACTAATAGGCGTGTTTTCTATCAAGGATATTTTCCGTAGGCCCAATAACAAGAAAATAAAGGAAATAATGGATAAGGATGTTATTAAGATCAAGCCTTACGCTGACCAGGAAAAAGTAGCTATCTCGGCCCTTCAGAATAATATCAAATCAGTGCCAGTGGTTGATAAAAATAATAAGTTTTTAGGCGTTGTGCCTTCAGATATTATCCTGGATATTCTTAATTCAGAGAATATTGAAGACTTCTTAAAAATGGCTGGAATTAACAGCCCCTTACAGAAAGTATTCAAGGGCTCAGCCTTTTATCTAGCTAAAGTAAGAATTCCCTGGCTGATTTTAGGTTTGTTGGGAGGTATTTTTGCTGCTGGAGTTATTGATTTTTTTGAAGCTCCTTTAAAATCATATTTTATCCTGACAGCTTTTATTCCTTTGATGCTTTATCTGGCCAGTGCAGTAGGCACCCAGACAGAAACTCTGTTTATCAGGAATATGATTCTAAACTCCCGGCTTAATGTCTGGAAATACTTTTTTAGAGAAATTAAAGTCAGCCTGCTCATCTCTTTAATTTTAGCTGTTTTGCTTTATCTTATTGCTGTTTTCTGGTTTAAATCAGAGTATTTTATAGGTATTATTCTGGGAGCTTCTTTGTTTTTGACTATTCTAACCGCTGTTTTAATCGGCATTTCCATCCCTTGGATTCTAACCAAGCTTAAAAAAGACCCTGCTGTTGGCACAGGACCTTTTGCTACGATTCTCAGAGATGTTTTAAGCTTAGTCATCTATTTCTTAATTGCCACCCTTTTATTAAACATCTTTACTTTATGAACAAAGATGAAGCTAAAGAGCGTGTTGTTAAGCTTAGAAAAGAGATAAACCATCACCGCTATCTTTATCACGTACTTGATAAACAGGAGATTTCTGATTCAGCTCTTGATTCTTTGAAAAAAGAGCTTTTTGATTTAGAAAAGGAATTTCCTGATTTGATAACCCTCGATTCTCCGACTCAAAGAATAGGAGGAAAGGCTTTGAAAAAGTTTGATAAAATTAAGCACTCTCAGCCAATGCTTTCTTTTAACGATGCTTTTTCAGAAAAGGATATGGAAGACTGGTTGGAGAGAATTTCCAAGCTTTTGGGTAGTAAAAAAACAGACTTTTACTGCGAGCTGAAAATAGACGGCTTGGCAATTGAGCTTGTTTACAAAAAGGGAATTCTTTTCGCTGGCTCTACCAGAGGGGACGGGACTATTGGAGAAGATGTTACCCAGAATTTAAAAACAATCGAGGCTATTCCTCTGCGCCTGAAGAATGATAAGGATATTACTGTCCGGGGAGAGGTTTTCATCCCTAAAAAGGTTTTTGAAAAGTTTAAAAAAGATTATGCTAATCCCAGGAACTTGGCTGCTGGTTCGGTGCGTCAACTTGACCCTAAGATTACTGCTTCCAGGAAATTAGATTCTTTTATCTATGATATTTTAATTGAGGCAGAAACCCACGAAGGAAAACATAAGATCTTGAAATCATTAGGTTTTAAAACCAACCCCTATAATAAACATTGCCAGGATTTAGAAGCAGTTTTTAAGTTCCATAGACATGTTCAGAAGATAAGAGACAAGATTCCCTACGAAATAGACGGAATTGTTGTTGTTGTTAACTCTAATAAGCTTTTTGACAAGCTGGGAGTAATTGGTAAAGCGCCTCGGGGAGCTATTGCTTTTAAGTTCCCAGGCAAGCAGGCAGTTACTGTTGTTGAGGATATTAAACTTCAGGTAGGAAGAACAGGAGCTTTAACTCCAGTAGCTCATTTAAAGCCGATTAAAGTTGGTGGAGTTATAATTTCCAGAGCAACTCTTCATAATGAGGATGAGATTAAAAGACTGGGTTTGAAAATTAAAGATACAGTGATTGTAGGCAGAGCAGGGGATGTTATCCCGGATATTATTAAGGTTTTGCCTAATTTTAGAACTGGCAAAGAAAAGGATTTTACAATTCCTAAAATTTGTCCGGCTTGCGGAGGCAAGGTTGTTAAAAAAACAGCTCTTCATTATTGTTCTAATCCTAATTGTTTTGCTCAGAGAAAAGAGTATTTTTATCATTTTGTTTCTAAGCCGGCTTTTGATATTTCTGGTTTAGGTCCGAAAATTATTGATCAATTGCTTGAGGCTGATTTAATTTCTGATCCGGCTGATTTGTTTGATTTAGAGGTAGGCGATTTAATTCCTTTAAAGCGTTTTGCTGAGAAATCAGCTGATAATTTAATTAAAGCTCTTAATGATAAAAAAGAGATTAATTTAGCCAGATTTATTTATTCTTTAGGCATTAGAAATGTCGGTGAAGAAACTGCTTTGGATTTAGCTAAGCAATTCGGTTCTTTAGATAAATTAAGAAAAATTAATTTGGAGCAATTAGAAAATATTCAAGACATTGGTCCGATTGTAGCTAAGTCAATTTATTCTTGGTTTAAAGAAAAAAGAAATGTTGTTTTTCTGAACAAACTTGAAAAAGCAGTAAAAATTATTAACTACCAACTGCTAATTGTAAACTATAAACTAAAAAATAAGACTTTTGTTTTGACTGGGGAATTAGATTCAATGAGCCGGGACGAGGCTAAGGTTAGAATCAGAAATTTAGGCGGAGATGTTTCTTCTTCTGTTTCTAATAATACAGATTATGTTGTTATTGGTTCAGAGCCCGGGTCCAAATATGACAAAGCTAAAAAACTAGAAGTAAAGATTCTTAGGGAAAAGCAGTTTTTAGAAATGATAAAATAAATTATTTATATTAAACAGGGAATTGCTTTCCCTGTTTTTGATTAGGTGCTATTATAAAGGTATAATGGTTTCTCATCTAAGAAAATTTGACTGGATAATGATTGCTTCTGTTTTATTGCTAGTAACGATTGGCTTAATCTCTATTTACAGCATCTCTTTAGGCAGAGGTGATTTTTTGAATTTTAAAAAGCAGATTGTCTTTTTTTTAATAGGTTTTGTTTTAATGATTTGGATAAGCTTTTACGACTGGAGAGGATTACAGCAGAATCCTTATTTTATTTTAGTGCTTTATTTTTTATGTATTTTACTTCTTCTCGGATTATTTTTCTTTGCTCCGGAAACCAGGGGAGTGAGGAGTTGGTATAGGCTGGGTTTTGTTTCTTTTGACCCAATAGGCATAACAACAATCATTCTTATAATTTTGCTAGCTAAGTATTTCTCAACCAGGCATATTAAGATGTATAAACTGCCTCAGATTTTTTTATCAGGTATTTATGTCTTAATTCCTTTTGTTTTAATTTCCCGGCAACCAGACCTTGGTTCGGCCATGATTTTGGTTGCTCTTTGGATAGGTATTTTAATTATTTCCGGGATTAAACTCCGCCACTTTTTGATATTAATGCTCTGTTTTGCCCTGGTTGTTTCTTTGAGCTGGTCATTGTTTCTGAAAGAATATCAAAAGCAGAGAATTGTGAGTTTTTTGATTCCTAATGTTCAGACACTAGGAATTAATTGGAGCCAAACTCAGTCAAAAATAGCTATTGGTTCAGGTGGTTTTTTTGGCAAGGGTTTTGGTCAGGGTTCTCAGGCCCAGAAAGGTTTTCTATCTGAGCCTTATAATGATTTTATCTTTTCAGCCATTGCTGAAGAATTTGGTTTAGTAGGAGTATTTATTGTTTTAGCTTTGTATCTTGTTTTAATCTGGAGAATTATGAAAATAGCCGTATCGGATAAATATAACTTCTCCAGGCTTTTTGCTTCAGGCTTTATTATTGTTTTATTTGCCCAAATATTCATCCATATCGGTATGAATTTGGGTCTTTTACCGGTAATCGGTTTGACCCTGCCTTTAATTAGCTATGGAGGTAGTAATTTAGTAGCAGTTTTTCTTGGTTTAGGTATACTTCAGAGCATAAAAACCCATTAAAATAGCTTATCGGATATACCTAAAACCCCCTTTAAAAGGGGGTTTTAACTTAGAATAGTATTGTTTATCCGATATGTTATCCACAGCTTATATATTGACACTATATCTTGTAAAAGAGATAATAAAGTAATATATAGATACATAATATATCTATATAATGAACGGGTAAAAAAAGAAGACCCCATTTGAAAAAATCACCTATTCACTGCGAGTTTCCTAAGGATTTTTTCTTAGGGTCTTCTTTTCTTATTTTATCTCATTAAAACCTTTTGTCAAGACTTGCCTATATGTATATATAAATACCTATGGCTTCAGAGAAAAAAGAAAATTACATATCTTTACAACAAGCTACAAAATACTGTTCTTACTCACAGGAGTATTTAAGCTTGCGAGCCAGACAAGGAAAGCTGAAAGCAGTAAAACTGGGCAGGAACTGGGTTACTACCAAAGAATGGGTGGAAGAATATTCTCTCCATACCGAAGATTATAAAAACAATCTTAATGGCAAAAAAAATAATAAGAAAGTTAGTCGGGATAAATCCGATTTATCCCTGAAACAAGAAGTTGGGGGCGAGGCTCCAAAAAATCTTCCGGTTGGAGAGTTCGATCTTATTCCAGTTCAGCCTTTTGATTTTAGGATTAAAGAATTCTTTACTAGTCTCTTAAGAATAAACTTCTTCCGCTACGCTTTTGTTTTCAGCGCTGTTGTAATTATAATTATTTCTTTAAGTCTTTTTTACAAAGCTCCGCTTCAGAGCTTTTCCCAGTCAACTGGGTTAGCAGATACGGGAGAAATATTTAAAGAGTATGGAGAGTGGCTTGGTCAGGAAATAATAAAAGTCCCCGGAGTCAAAAAGATTGCTGAGGTTCTAAAACAAGACCAGGATTTCGTTAATCAAGAAAACCAGAGAACTTTCACTGTTTTAAATACCGGGTTTGAAAAACTCTATTCTTACTTAAACAAAAACTATCAGCCTATTGTTTGCTTTTTCCGGGGCGTTGTTGAAACACTAATGGCAGGCTGGGATGAAATTAAAGAGGCTTATTTTGCTGCCAGAGATTTTATTGATATAACTTTTTTGAGAGTAAACCAAACATTAGGCAGATGGAACAATAATATCTTTAATGGAATAAAGTTTGTTTTTGATCCCTGGAAAATGATTCCTTCAACCAATCTTGGTTTATTGGAAGAAATAGAATCACTAAAAGAGGAATTGGAAAGAATAGAAAAAGCTTATATGGCGGTAGGAGTTCCAGGATATACAGGACCTCAGGGTCTAACAGGAATAGTGGGTCCTGTTGGACCTCAGGGTTTGCAAGGCCTGCAAGGTCCACAAGGTTTGCAAGGTCCGCAAGGCCCTCAGGGGCCAGCCGGTTTTTCAGGCGGCGGTGGAGGTTATTCATACATATCAACTCCTAGCGTTCAGATAAGTCCGAACTATGACAGCCTAGACATAGGCAGAGGAAATTTCACGGTTGGTTCATCAGGCAATGTAACAGCTGGAAGTATAGTAGCCAGAGGGGGTGTATCAGCTGGCGCTTTAGCTATATCTGGTTTAGCAACTTTTACTGGTGTTCCAACAGGAATAGGAGTTGGCCAGGGATCCGTCTATATTAATCCGGCTTCAGCTACAGCAGATTACACTCTATTGGGCTTGGCAATAGGAGGAACAGAAAAACTAAGAGTAGATGCAGAAGGAGACGTGTTCATTTCCGGGAATCTCGGCGTAGGGGATAGTTCTCCCGATTATAAGTTAGAAGTATTATCTACTGCTACCCAGTTAGCTCTTAGCTACGATGATGATAATTACTCAACCTTTAAAGTAGATAATAATGGAGACTTAACCGTTAATGCTTCAGGAGGAGATATATTGCTGGGAGATGAAAACCTAACTACTACTGGCGAGATAACAGCTGGTTCAGTAACAATTGGAGGAATGGCTTTGGGAAGTAATATTACTATGCCTGATGATGGCTGGATTGGCTTGGGAGATTCTGCAGGAAGAATAACTTTTGATGACCAGGATACTGATTATGTTTATCTTTCCAATGCTAATGTTGGTATAGGAGATTCTTCTCCGGACTATCCTTTGGAAATATTGAATACTTCCACTCAACTGGCATTAACTTATACAGATGGCAGTGCTTATGCTGAGTTTTATGTAGACAGCAATGGAGATTTAACTATCAATGCTTCTGGCGGGGATATTTTAATAGACAGCCAGGCAGTCTTTACTAAGTCTCCGACCTTAGCTCATAGTTTTGTTTCTTGGAGTCCGGGAGTGGCTAACACCAATATTGATGATTCTGCCCTTTATGTTAATTCTCATACTGCTGTTGCTGACTCTAACTTATTGGGACTGGCAGTTGACGGCTCTGCTATGTTTATGGTTGATGCCGAAGGAGATATTTTTGGAAATAGTTTGACTGTTTCCGGCGCTGTTAATGTCGGAGCCACTACTATTTCCACTCTGACCGTAGAAAACAACAGCATTTTGGGAGATGCTTCCAATGATACTATTACTTTTAACGCTTCCACTTTAAGCGTGCCTAATAATTTGAATATAGATTCAGGCACTCTCTATATTGATGCTGCTAATAACAGAATAGG
>CAYOZF010000013.1:0-17071 GCA_964408385.1 uncultured Candidatus Saccharibacteria bacterium
CTTGCTCCCTATAGAATGAAAAGAGTGCTTGTTTTTCTGAACCCAGAAATTGACCCAATGGGCATGGGTTATCAGATAAAACAGATTTTAATTGCTATCGGTTCTGGAGGAATTTTTGGCTTAGGTCCTAACATGTCTAATCAGAAGTTTGGTTTTATTCCTCAGACAATGGCGGATTCTATTTTTGCCATCTTTGGGGAAGAAGCCGGATTTATAGGATCTTTTATTTTAGTATTTCTGTTTTTATTTTTGTTCTGGCGGGGATTCAGAATTGCAAAAAAGGCCAAAGATAAATTTTCCCGACTTTTAGCAACAGGCATTAGTTCTTGGATTTGCATCCAGGCTTTTATCAACATAGCCGCTATGATCCGTCTCTTTCCTTTAACTGGAATACCCCTGCCGTTTATCAGTTATGGAGGCTCCCATATAGTTGTAGAATTAATTGGTATTGGTCTTCTTTTGAATATTTCCAAAAAATGATATAATAATATAATAAGAAAACAAGTTTTCTAAAATATTTATGAAGATACTTTTTGCTGGCGGAGGAACTGCCGGTCATATCTTTCCCATAATAGCCATTATTAGGCAGATAAAAAAGAATTATCCCCGGGCTGGTTTTGAGTTTTTTTATTTAGGCCCCAGGGATAACTTTAGCAAGGAGCTTCTTGTCAAAGAAGGAGTAAAAGTTAAATGGGTTTTAGCTGGTAAAGCCAGAAGATATCTTTCTTTTTTCAATATAATAGATTTGTTCAAGATTCCTATTGGTATTTTTCAGGCTTTTCACCGCATTTTTATTATTTCTCCTGACCTTATCTTCAGCAAAGGAGGTTATGGTTCAATCCCGTCAGTTATTGCTGGAAGAATTCTGGCTGTTCCTATCTTCCTTCACGAATCAGATGTTGTTCCGGGATTAGCCAATAGAATAGCCAGCAGGTTTGCTTTAGAGATTTTTATCTCTTTTTCTATCAAGGAGACAGAGTATTTCCCAGCCAAGAAGATGCTTTCAGTGGGGAATCCTATCAGGGAGATTATTCTAAATGGATCTAAAGATGAAGCCAGAAAAATGTTTAAACTGGTTGGAGGGAAACCTTTGCTTTTAGTTATAGGCGGTTCCCAGGGCTCAGAGATTATTAATGACAATCTTTTAGTGGTTCTGCCTGATATTTTAAAAGATTTTGAAATAATCCATCAGACAGGAATAAGTAATTTTGAAGAGGTTAAAAAAGAAGCTGATCTTGTTATACCCAAAGACTTGAAGAAATCCTATCACCCAGCACCTTTCTTAAATGAAAAGGAATTGGCTAATGCTTATGCCTTGACTAAACTGGTGGTCAGCAGAGCTGGTTCGGGCAGTATCTTTGAAATAGCAGCTACAGGCAAGCCTGGTATTTTGATTCCTCTGGCTAATGCTGCCCAGAACCATCAGGTCAGAAATGCCTATGCTTATGCTGAAAGGGGAGCGGCTCTGGTAATGGAAGAGAGCAATTTCAAGCCTTATTTCATAATGTCTAGAATAAGACAATTATTTTCCCAGCCAGAGAAGCTAAAAAGAATGTCAGAAAGAGCCAACGACTTTGCCCGTCCCAATGCCGCCAGTATTATTGCTGAATATCTGGTTACTTATTTGACTCAATAAAAAAGGCGCTGAGTTTTTTCTCTCAGCGCTTTTTGTTTTGGAGAATCTTATATGTTCGGTTTTTCCCCTGTTGTGGCCCATTGCCGGACCTGATAGTAGCGTTCAATCCACAGTTCATTAGGGTCTATTATTTTATCTTCGTAAGGTATGCGGATTTCATTAAGCGTCCCGTCAAATCCCGAATCCAAGAAAATGGTTTTTTTATTCCAAAATCTGCGTGTCTCAAAAACAATTCCTCCAGGATTCTCGTCAGATTCTAAATTTACGTAAACTCTAACCTCTGGCTCTGTCGGGAAAAAATCCTCGCATAATATGGGCGTACACCAGGCGATAAGAATAATGATTATCAGGGCAATTATACAAAGATAGAAATTCTTGTTGAGATTCATTTCTACTCCTTTCCAATTAAGTTTTAAGGTTTTTAAATTGCTGTTAATGAATAATATCATAATCTATTATGAATGTCAATAAAAAAAAGCGTTAAGAATTGTTCTCCTTAACGCTTCGTAGTTTGCCCATTAGAGAGGGAATGTGGGCTTGAGGTTTTTAGGATTGATTTTGAATGACACCTACATTATAGCATAGTATATAATATTTGTCAAGGGGTAAATCCCTTGTTTTTGTATTTTACATAGTTTACAATAAAATAATGGCAACAATTGATGAAATAAGGAAAAACAGAATAAAGAAACTGAACTGCATTGAAAGCGCCGGGCTTTTAGCTTATCCCGGAGAAATTAAAAGAACCCATACTTGTCAGGAAGCTTTGGATGATTTTAGCAAATTGTCTAAATCAAAGAGGCAGATATCCCTGGCAGGGAGGATTATGTCTTTAAGACAGCACGGGGGTCTTGTTTTCTCCAATATTAAGGACGGGTTCGGCTTAATTCAGGTTTTATTTAAGAGAGACAGGTTAGGAGAGAAAGGCTACCAGTTCTTTCTTGATAATTTTGATATCGGTGATTTTATTGAGGCTAAAGGAGAATTGTTTAAGACCAAAAAAGGAGAGAAAACCTTAGAAGTAACTGATTATAGAATGCTGGCTAAATCATTACTGCCTCTGCCTGAAAAATGGCATGGGTTAAAAGATATTGAAGAAAGATACAGAAAAAGATATTTAGACCTTATTTTTAATCCTGAAGTCAAGGAAAA
The DNA here is from genome assembly GCA_964408385.1 of uncultured Candidatus Saccharibacteria bacterium. Lineage (GTDB taxonomy): Bacteria > Patescibacteriota > Minisyncoccia > Minisyncoccales > GWA2-38-27 > CAYOZF01. The sequence continues at coordinate 2,789 of CAYOZF010000013.1, forward strand.
GTTTATTCTCCGTTCTAGAATTGTCAAAGAATTAAGAGGATTCTTGGAAGACAAAGGGTTTGTAGAAGTGGAAACCCCGATCCTCCAGCCGGTTTACGGAGGAGCCAGTGCTAAGCCTTTTAAAACCAAATTAAACGCCCTGGATATTGATCTTTATTTAAGAATATCTCCAGAGCTTTATTTAAAGCGTCTTTTGGTTGGAGGCATGGAAAAAGTTTATGAAATAGCCAGATGTTTCAGAAATGAAGGCATGGACAAGGCCCATAACCCTGATTTTACAATGCTGGAATTTTACGCAGCTTATCAGGACTACAAGGATTTAATGAAGCTGACAGAGGAAATGTTTTCTGTTTTGTTAAAGAAGCTGTTTAATAAGACAGATATAGAATACGAGGGTAAAAAGATTAATTTCAAAACACCCTGGAAAAGAATAGAGTTTAATGAGCTGTTCAAGAAGCACACCAAGATTAACTTGAATGATGCCCATATCAATGTTCTTAAGAAACAAGCCAAAAAGTTTGGAGTAAAAACCAAAGGCGGGAAGTTTGAGATTGCTGATGAGATATTTAAGAAAATCATCCTGCCCAAGATAGAACAGCCGACCTTTGTTATTCATTATCCAGCTGAAGCTTTTCCTTTAGCCAAGCCTTTGGACAAGAATCCTGAAAAGTCAGCCAGTTTCCAGTTGATTGTTATGGGCTTAGAACTAGTTAAGGCTTATTCTGAACTAAACAACCCAATGCTTCAACAGGAAAGATTCAAAGAGCAGGAAAAGATATTCAAAAAGGGTTTTGAACAGGCCCAGAGAATGGATAAGGATTTTATTCAGGCCTTGGAGCAGGGCATGCCTCCAGCTGCTGGCTGGGGAATGGGCATAGACAGATTAGCTATTCTCTTGACCAATTCTCATGGTTTAAGAGAAACAATGTTATTTCCAACAATGAAACTTAAAAAATAAATAGCTCGGGAATATAACTTTTGAGACACGTTCGCTGACCCAGCGCGCCAGCTCACTTTATTCCTCAACTCGTTCGTCCCTCGCTTTGCTCGGCATACCTTGCCCGCTCGTTTCCGGGTGGTCACAAAAGTCATATTCCTTCGCTTATATGTTAGATATAAAATTCATAAGAGAAAATCCAAAAAAAGTTAAGCAAGCTTGTAAAAACAAACAAGTTAAAGTTGATGTTGATAAGGTTTTAAAACTCGATAAGAAAAAGAGAAAGATCCAGGCTGATTTAGAAGCTATTTTTGCTCAGAAAAATAAAGCTAATAAAGAGATTATGAAAGTTAAGAACAAGAAGGAAATTATCGCTAAGATGAAGAAGGTTGACAAGAGGGGGGATCAGTTAAAACAAGACCTGAAAAGGCTCGAAAAAGAATTTAATGATTTAATGTATCAAATTCCCAATATTCCACTAGACGGTGTGCCAGTTGGTAAAGACGAAACTGAAAATTTAGTAATAAGAAAAATAGGGAAAATTCCTAAATTTAATTTTAAAACCAAAAACTATATGGAAATTGGCCAGAAACTAGATTTAATTGATGTTAAAAGAGCAGCTAAGATTTCTGGAACAAGATTTAGTTATATAAAAAAGAAATTAGTTTTATTGCATTTTGCTTTGGTTAATTTTGGTCTTGATTTTTTAGTAAAACAAGGATTTATACCAGTTCTTCCTCCGAAAATGATAACAGCAGAAATGGCCTGGGGTATGGGATACTTAGAGCAGTCAGAGGACAAAGAAGCATATTTTTTACCAAAAGATAATCTTTATTTAATAGGTACCTCAGAACAGTCCATGGGTGCTATGCACTCAGAGGAGATTTTACAGGAGAGGGATTTACCTAGAAGATATGTTGCATTTACTACTTGTTTTCGAAGAGAAGCTGGTTCTTATGGTAAAGATACTGGAGGAATTTTTAGGGCCCATGAATTTGATAAACTTGAGATGTTTAGTCTTTCTAAACCAGAAGATTCGATAAAAGAACACGAATACTTTTTATCCCTAGAAGAGAAATTAATGAAATCTCTTAAGCTGCCTTATCAAGTAGTTAATATATGCACAGGAGATTTAGGAGTTCCGGCTGCCAAAAAATATGATATCGAGGCTTGGTTTCCTGGCCAAGATAATTATCGTGAGACTCATTCTACTTCAAATTGCACTGATTTCCAAACAAGGAGATTAAAGGTTCGTTATAAAGATAAGTCCGGTAAGAAAATAAATTTTGTTCATTTTATAAATGGGACCGCTCTTTCTATGAGGCCGATGATTGCTATTATGGAGAATTATCAGCAGAAAGACGGAAGTATTAAGATTCCGGAAGTTCTTCAAAAATATACAGGTTTTAAAACAATTAAATGATTGTCAAAGGGGTAAAAGTTAATTATTTAGTATTGGGAGAGGGAAGACCTCTCCTAATTTTGCATGGCTGGGGCTCAAAGAGCGATAACTGGAGGAAAGCAGGAGGTTTTCTTGCTAAGAAAGGGTTTAAAGTCATTATTCCTGACTTGCCTGGTTTTGGGAAAAGCAGTTCTCCTTCAGGGGTCTGGAACCTTGATGACTATGCTGATTTTGTTAAAGAGTTTGTCAAAGCCTTGAAACTGGAAAACTTCTATTTATTGGGTCATTCTTTTGGCGGAGCCCTGGCAGTAAAATACAGCTTAAGATCTTCGGTTAAAAAACTATTCTTAGTCAGTGCCGCTTGTTTCAGAAAAAGCTCCTTTCGCAAGAAAACCCTTTATGTTTTGGCTAAGACATTTAAGATATTTTCCTTTCTTTTGCTCAAGAAGGCTTTTTACAGGTTCATTGTCAGAAGAAGCGATTATCCCTATGCCAAAGGAACAATGAAGCAGATTTACTTAGAAGTTATTAAAGAAGATATTTCTAATGATCTTTCTTTGGTTCAGGTTCCTTGTGTTATTATCTGGGGTGACAAGGACAAGATTACTCCTGTGGTTCAGGCTCATTTGATTAAGTCTAAGGTTAAGAACTCCAAGATAGAGATTTTATCAGGATTTGGCCATGACCTCAATCTTAAAGCTCCAGAACAGTTATCCAAACTAGTACTCAAGCATCTATGAGAGTATTAATTATTATTATCTGGTTTTTAGTTTTTACCAAACTGCTTGTTTTTTGGGTTTGGCTCTGGCAGCTTAAAGAATATCATTTTAAAAGATTTAAAGCTCATTTTGAAAAGCAGAAGATAAGAAAGTTTCTCTTCAGCTTTCACGGAATTAGATATCCTAAGCTAACTCCTAAAGTTATAGTAATACTGGTCTCTGGAATACTCCTGGAGATTGTTTTTATTCTTTTAAACTCCTACACCCTTTTCTTACTAGCAATTATCTTTGCTCCTTTACTGGTTTCTCTTTTAGTCTGGATCTTTCAGATACCAAGATACTTTTTAATAAAGAGGACTTTGGAAAAAGCCAGGATTAAAAGAGAAAAGTTCGATAAATTAATCGTTATTGGTATTACTGGTTCTTATGGCAAGAGCTCGGTTAAAGAGTTTTTAAGTTTGTTTTTGTCTGAAAAATACAAGGTTTTGAAAACAAAGAAGAATATTAATTCAGAAATAGGCATTGCTAATACTATTCTCAAGGAATTAACTCCGGAGCACGATGTTTTTGTAGCAGAAATAGGGGCTTATGAAAGAGGTAAGATAAAACAGGTTTGTAATATTATCAAGCCCCAGATAGGAATGCTGACCGGGATTAATGAACAGCACATGTCTACTTTTGGATCTCAGGAGAATATTTCCAAAGCTAAGCACGAAATAGTAGAGAATGTGTCTGATTTTGCTGTTCTGAAAAACAGATTGAATCTTTCTCCTGAAAATGTCAGGATTGGGAAAGAATCTCTTTCTTTTACTTTAAAAGGAGTTGAGTTTAGGCTAAATCTTTTGGGCAGGCACAATATAGACAATATACTTTTAGCTGCTTCCTGCGCCCAGAGATTAGGAGTAGATTTGAACAAGATTGCCAAACTCTGTTTAGGAATCAAACCAGAGCAGGGGGGAATGAAGTTTTTGAGAAAAGCCCCAATTATTCTCGATGCTTCTTATTCAGCCAATCCAGATGGAGTAATTGCTGACTTGGATTATTTAAATCTTTATTCAGGCAGAAAGGTTATTGTTATGCCCTGCTTAATAGAATTGGGAAAAGCTGCTTCAGAAGTTCATAAAAGAATAGGTAAGAAGATTGCTGAAGTCTGTGATTTAGCTATAATCACTACAGCTGATTATTTTCAGGAGCTTAAGAATGACAAGACTATTCTTATAGAAAATCCAGAAAAGATTGCTGAGAAGATAAGACGCTCTTCAGCTGATGTTATTCTTTTAGAGGGAAGAATCCCTAGGAAGCTAATTGAGTTATTATGATTAGACCCATTTCCATATCTTTATCTCCTAATACTGAGAAAGATGATATCTTCCTGGCTTTGAAACTGCTTTTCTCTCCTCGGAAAAAAGGTAAAGCTGTTAAAAAACTTGAAAATAGTTTTAAAGAGTATTTGGGAGTAAAGCATGCTTTTGCTTTTAACAGCGGAAGAACCTGTCTAATGGCTATTCTAGAAGCCCTAGGTTTAAAAGAAGGAGAAGTCTTGTTGCAGGCTTTTACCTGTAATGCTGCCGTTAACCCTATAATCTGGTCTGGTTTAAAACCGGTTTATGTGGACTGTGATGACAAGACCTTTAATATGGATCCCGATGATTTGAAAAGGAAGATAAGTTCAAGAACTAAAGCAGCGATGATTCAGCATACTTTCGGAATGCCCAGCGAGATTATCAGGGAGGATTTAATCTTGATTGAAGACTGCGCTCATTCTTTGGGAGCAGAAATTAATGGCCAGAAAACAGGCACTTTTGGCAAGGCTGGGTTTTTTTCTTTTTCCAGGGACAAGGTCATTTCCTCTGTTTATGGAGGAATGGCTGTTACTAATGATGATAATTTAGCAGAAAAGATAAAAGATTATCAGGATAAGCTGAAATATCCTTCCTATTTCTGGATTATCCAGCAGCTGCTTCATCCAATATTAATGAATATCCTGATTCTCCCGACTTACAAGATATTAGGAAAATATCTATTGGTTTTATTCCAAAGGCTTCATGTTTTGTCTAAGGCTGTCCATTGGAAGGAAAAGCAGGGGAGAAGGCCTGGTTATTTTCCCAGGAAAATGCCTGATGCTTTGGCTGTTTTGGCTAATAACCAGTTTAAAAAGCTGGAAAGATTTAACCAGCACAGGCAGGAAATAGCTGACTTTTATTTTAGGGCTCTACTAAATTCGTCTTTTATACTGCCCAAGGTTTCTGAAAAGCCGGTTTTCTTAAGGTTTTCAGTAAAGCATCCTGATGCCCATAGGATAATCAAGAAAGCCTGGAAAAACAATCTCTTAATAGGGGACTGGTATACCAGTCCAATTGCTCCTGATGATACTGATTTAAGCAAAGTTAAGTATATTATTGGTTCCTGTCCTAAAGCAGAAAAACTGTCCAGAGAAACATTAAATCTGCCCACTCATATATCCAGGAAACAGGCAGAGAAAATAGTTGAGTTTTTAAAGTCGGTATGAAGAAATATTGGTTTATCTTTTTAATAATTATTCTCTTTGTCTTATTTATGATATCCTTAGTTTCCAATCCAAATCAGGTCTGTATAAAGAACCACTGCTTTTTAGTGGAGATAGCCAGGTCTCAGCAGGAAAGATCCCAAGGATTAATGAACAAGGATTACTTAGCTGAAAGCAGAGGAATGCTTTTTATTTTTGATAAGGAGGATATTTATTCTTTTTGGATGAAGAATGTTCTCATTCCTTTGGACATAGTCTGGATTAATCAGGACAAAGAAGTTGTCTATGTTTATAAAAATGCTCAACCTTGTACAGAAGAATGTGAAAGTATTAAGCCGGACAAGAAAGCCAGGTATGTTCTGGAAGTTAATGCTGGCCAAGCTGATTTTAAGGTAGGGGATAGGGCTAGTTTTAGTTTTGAATAGAATAAATTTTTGCTATTATAGAAACATGGAAGTAAGGGAAATAAACAATAAAGATATCTGGGAAGGTTTTCTTTTGGAGAATAAAGAAAAGACCTTTTTAGATTCTTGGAATTGGGGAGAGTTTCAGAAAAGCATAGAAGAAAAAATCTGGAGATTAGGAGTTTATGACAAGGAACTAAAAGCTGTTGCCTTGGTTGTAAAAGTAAAAGCTAAGAGAGGCACCTTTTTATTTATTCCTCATGGGCCTATTGGAGAAAAGAATATTCTGCCTGTTTTGGTTGAAGAATTAAAAAAGATAGCTAAAAAGGAAAAAGCCTGTTTTATCAGAATAGCTTCTCTTTGGACTGATGCCAGACCTTTTAAGGATTTAGGATTTAAACATGCTCCTATTCATATGCATCCTGAACTTACTTGGGAGCTGGATATTACTCCTGAAGAAGAAGAGATTTTAATGGGAATGAGGAAAACAACAAGATACTTGATAAGGCAAGGGGAGAAAGACAAGAATATAGAAATTATTAAGAGCAGTAATATTAATGATTTGGAAAAGTTTAATTGTCTTTATGAGAAAACAGCTCTTCGCCATCATTTTTTTCCTTTTTCTCTGGATTATCTTAAAAAGCAGTTTTCCTGTTTTAACCAAGATAATCAGATATTAATATTTTTAGGCAAGTATAAAGGAGAGATTATATCTTCTGCAATTATGGTTTTTTGGCAGAATACTGGCTTTTACCACCACGGAGCTTCTTTAACCAGCAAAGCCCCGGTTTCTTATCTTATGCAGTGGGAGGCAATAAAAGAGGCTAAGAATAGAGGCTGCAGAAAGTATAACTTCTGGGGCATTGCTCCGGAAGGCAGGAAAAACCATCCCTGGGCTGGTTTAAGCCTGTTTAAAAAGGGTTTTGGAGGCTATGCCAAACAATATATCAGAACCCAGGATTTGCCTTTATCAATGAGATACTGGTTTACTAATCTTTTTGAAAGATTTAGAAGAATTAAAAGAGGCTTATAATCTTTAAAGAGATAGGATTATAATTTTAAAAAATTATATGAAAAGATATAAGAAATCATACAGAAGTAAAAGGAAAAGATCTTTTAAGCTAATAAAGAATAAGTTCTTCTGGCTGGGCTGTTTTATTATTATTATTTGTTTTTCTCTTGGCTACTTTCTTTTCTTTTCTTCTTTTTTCCAGATAAAGAATATTGAGGTTCTGGGAGCAGAAAAGGTTTCTTCCCAGGAAATAAATAATATTATTTCCCAGAACAGCAGGAATGTCTTCTTAACTGATTTTAAAACGATAAAAGAGATGATTTTTTCCCAATATCCCCAGATTGGAGCAGTAACCTTAAAAAGAAAGCTTCCTGACAAGATATCAGCCCAGATTGAGGAAAGAAAACCAGCAGCAGTTTTCTATTACAAATCCTTTTTAATGGGTTTTTCAAAAAAAGAATATTTCTTTATTGATGAACAAGGAATTGTTTTTGAAAAAGCATCTGAACCTTTTCCAGATCTGCCTTTAATTGAGCTTAATTTAATGCTTTCTTCTCAGTTAGGCCAGGAAGCAATTAAGAAAGACCAGCTGGAGAAAATCTTAAATATTAATTCTCAGTTAAACAATGATTTAGGAATTAAGCTGTCAAAGAATATTTTGGTTTCTGAAAGAAGGTTGAATATTAAAACTTCTGAAGGCTGGGAAGTCTATTTTAATCTTAAAGACGATTTGGACTGGCAGATAGAAAAGCTTGATATTCTTTTAAAACAAAGAATTCCTCCTGAAAAGAGGAGGAATCTGGAATATATTGATTTGAGGTTTGAAAAGATTTTTATCTTTCCAGATACCTATTTAGAAGATTAAACTGAAAAACAAAGAGTAAATTAGCTCAAAAAATTTAGAAAAAAGTATAACAAGTAGAACTCCTAAAATAATAAAAAGAATTATCTTAGTATTTCGCGCTGTTTTTTGCGCTATATTCTTTTCCATAAATTAATTTTAGCACAGTTTAAGAAAAAACGCTAAAGGTTTATTTAGCGTTTTTAGTCCTATTCCTGATATCATTTATCAACCAGAGCCGTCTTTCGCACCAGGTCTTCCAGTCAGGACTGTTAGCATCAAATTCGCTTTTTTCGTTTCCCTTAAAGCAAGTAACCTTGATGAAGTCGGAATAATGCTTTTCAAACATGACTTCATCGTAGCCCCAGCGGTCAGAAGTTATCAAAAGGGTTTTTTTAGGTATTGACTGGTTTTCTTCCTGTTTCTGTTTCTGTTCTTGTTCTTGCTTCTGTTCTTTCTTAAGCGGGCTGAAAAAAGCTTTGTTAATTATAAAGACCATTAGGCAACTTACCGAAAGGGCTAAAACAACTATTATAATGCCCTGCCGTATAGGATGAGGTTCCATGTCTTCCATTATTTTTCTCCTTTTAAAGAACATTAATTTGTGCTTCTATAGTATATCATATAAATAGGATATAAGTCAATCCTAAATCATTGACTCAAAAGTTTATTTAGATTATAATATACATATATTTGAAATAAACCAGGTTTATCTCAAAATAATACTTTGTATTATGGATAAGGAAAAAGAGAAAAAACTAAGCGAAAAATACCTTAATAACTGGAAAAGAGAAAGGGCTGATTTTCTCAATTACAGGAAAGAAGAAAGAGAAAGAATAAACAAAGCTATAGAATACAATAATGAGGAGCTGATATTGGAATTATTGCTGATTCTTGATAATATATATATTGCTGAAAATAATCTTTCTAAAGATTTAAAGAACAATTCCTGGGTTCAGGGCATGCTTAAAATAAAGGCGCAGATTATAGAATTCCTTAAAAGACAGGGAGTTAAAGAAATAGAGTGTTTAGGCAAGCAGTTTGACCCTAATGTTCATGAAGCAGTAGGAGAGGTCAAGAAGGGTAATGTTAAACCAGGAGTTATTATTGAAGAAATTAAAAAAGGCTATTTTTTAAACGGCAAGGTTTTAAGACCAGCTATGGTAAAAATAGCAAAATAAGAACCCTCGTAAAGGCGAGGAACCTTGATTCGCTAATGTATAAATAATATAATCTTAAAATAATATGTCAAAAATATTAGGTATTGATTTAGGCACAACCTTTTCCGCTATGGCTCTTATGGAGCACGGAGAAGCTAAAATTATAGAGAACAAGGAAGGAGCCAGAACTACTCCTTCGGTTGTTGCTTTAAATAAGAATAATGAGAGGCTGGTTGGGATTCCAGCCAAACGCCAGCAGATAACCAATCCCCAGAATACTATTTATGCTGTCAAACGCTTGATTGGAAGAAGGTTTTCTGATTCTGAAATCCAGAATGACAAGAAGCTTCTTTCTTATGATATCAGAGAGTCAAAAGACGGAGGAGTGGAAATTAAGATGGGGGATAAGTGGTATAGGCCAGCTGAGATTTCTGCTATGGTTCTTCAGAAGCTGAAGCAGGATGCTGAAGAGAAAACAGGAGAAAAGATAACCGAGGCTATTATTACCTGCCCGGCTTATTTTGATGACTCTCAAAGAAAAGCTACAAAAGTTGCCGGAGAAATAGCCGGGCTTAAAGTAGACAGGGTTATTAACGAACCTACAGCTGCTGCCTTGGCTTATGGATTGAACAGCAAGAAAGGAGAACAGATTCTTGTTTATGATTTTGGCGGAGGAACTTTTGATGTTTCTGTTCTGGATGTTTCAAAAGAAACAGTTAAGGTTATTGGTACTGGCGGAGACACTCATTTAGGAGGAGAGGATTTTGACCAGAGGGTTATGAGCTGGATTATTAAAGAATTTAAAAAAGACCAGGGTATTGATTTATCAAAAGACCAGTTAGCTTTACAGAGAATCAAAGAGGCAGGAGAAAAAGCCAAGATAGAGCTTTCTACTGCTATGGAAACAGAGATCAATCTTCCTTTTATAAGTTCAGACGTTTCAGGACCAAAACACCTTTATTTGAAGTTTAACAGAGCCCAGCTAGAGAATTTAGTAGGGGATTATATTAATAAATCTATTGAATTAGTAAAACAGACCTTGAAAGATGCTAAGTTGGATATCAAGGATATTGAAGAAATTGTCTTGGTTGGGGGTCAGACCAGAATGCCCAAGATTCAAGAGGAGATAAAAAAGCTTTTTGGTAAAGAAGCCAACAAGTCAATTAATCCTGATGAAGTAGTTGCTACTGGAGCAGCAATCCAGGCCGGGATTCTGCAAGGAGATATGAAAGAAGTACTGCTTTTGGATGTTACTCCTTTGTCTTTAGGCATTGAAACCTTAGGAGGAGTGAATACTATTTTAATCCCCAAGAATACTACTATTCCAACTGGCAAGTCCCAGATCTTTTCTACTGCTGGAGACAGCCAGACATCAGTAGAAGTTCATGTTTTACAGGGAGAAAGATCCATGGCAAGTGACAATAAGACCTTAGGCAGGTTTATGCTGGACGGTATTCCCCCAGCTCCTAGGGGTATTCCCCAGATTGAAGTTAACTTTGATATGGATGCTAATGGGATATTGAATGTCTCAGCCAAGGATAAAGCAACAGGAAAAACCCAGTCTATCAGAATAGAAGGTTCAGTCGGCATATCAGAAAAAGAGCTGGAAAAGCTGAAAAAAGACGCAGAAATCCATGAAGAAGAAGATAAAAAAAAGAAAGAATTGATTGATGCCAAAAATATGGCTGAAACTTTAATCTATGCTTCTGAAAAAACCCTTAAAGATGCCGGGGACAAGATAGACAAAGAATTAAAAGCTCAAATAGAAGAGAAGATAAAAGAATTGAATCAGGTGAAGAATAATGATAATATAGAAGAAATAAAAGCTAAAACAACAGAGCTCTCCCAGATTATCCAGAAAGCAGGAGCAGAAATGTATAAGCAGTCTAAAAAGCCGGACGATGATATTAAAGAGGGAGAGTATAAAGAAAAATGAAGGATTACTACCAAATTCTAGGAATTGATAAAAATGCTTCACAGGACGATATTAAAAAAGCTTATTATAAATTAGCTCATGAATATCATCCTGATAAAGGAGGGGACAAGGAGAAGATGAAAGAAATTAATGAAGCTTATCATATATTATCTGATAAAGAGAAAAAATCCCAGTATGACAGGTTTGGGAATGTTTTTGATGGAGCTGGTCCAAATCAATGGGCTTGGGGTACTCCTAATATAGATTTTGATATCAATGATTTAGATGAAATATTTGGAGATATCTTTGGCTTTAGATCCAGAGGTTTTTCCAAAAGAGATCTTAGAAAAGGAGCAGATATCAGGATTGATATAGAGATTCCCTTAGAAGCAACCTTGAAAAGTATAGATAAAGAAATTAGTTTGTATAAGCAGATTGTTTGTTCCAGGTGCCAGGGCAAAGGAGCAGAGCCAGGAACTTCTTTAAATGAGTGTTTTTCCTGCCGGGGAACAGGAAAGGTTCAGCAGGTCAAGAGAACCTTTTTAGGCTCTTTTACCCGCTGGAGTGTTTGTCCAGAGTGCAAAGGTGAAGGACAAAGACCAGAAAAGTCCTGCAATGTCTGCAAAGGAGAAGGAAGGATTAAATCAGAGGAAAAGATTAAGATTTCTATCCCTGCTGGTATTGATACTAATCAGATTATTAAGATGGTTGGAAAGGGAGAAGCAGGCAAGAGGGGCGGAGAACGAGGTGATCTTTATGCAAAAGTTTTAGTAAAGCCTCATAAGGTTTTTCAGAGAAAAGGAGATGATTTGTTTATCTCTCTGCCTATTTCTTTTTCTCAGGCAGTTTTAGGAGATGAAATAGAAGTGCCTACCTTAGAAGGAAGTAATATTATCTTAAAGGTTGGTTCAGGCACAGAATCAGGGAATATTCTAAGGGTTTCTAAAAAAGGCATCCCTCGTTTTTCCAGATACGGGAGGGGTGATCTTTACGTAGAATTAATCGTTAAAACACCAAAGAGGTTGACAAAATCCCAGAAAATGTTATTAAGTAAGTTAAAAGAAGAAGGATTATAATATCTGCCCCTATAGCTCAATTTGGTAGAGCAGTTCCCTTTTAAGGAAAAGGTTGTAGGTTCGAGTCCTACTGGGGGCACAAGTTTAGTTCATTAAAATTTGAAAGGATATAAAAATGAAAAAAGAAAGTTTGATTGATAAGATAACAATTCTTTTCTTGCTTTATCCTTTTGGGATTATTCTGTTATTTTTTCTTGGTTTACTTCGAGCTCTGAATGTAATTAATATTCTCCATAAGGAACGTCTTTCTTTTAATAAAAGGGGGTTAATCGTAATTTCTAATCACCCTTCTTTATTAGAGCCGATAATAATACCTCTTTTATTCTATAAAGATTATCTGATTTCTCCTATTAAGTTGAGACCTTTTAGCACTCCAGATAAAAGCAACTACTATGATAAATGGTATTGGTACTGGATGCTAAGACTACTATCAGTTCCTATTGATAGGGGAAACAGACGTTCGGAAGTAACAGCATTTTTCAGAATGGCAGAGATTATTAACTCTGAAGGAATATTAATTCTTTTTCCAGAAGGAGGAAGGACTGATAATGGAACAGATTTTCACTATAGTAGAAAAGGAAAGAGAATCAGAATATTAAAACAAGGAATAGCTTCTTTAATTTCAAGAACAGGCGCTTCAGTTCTTTATATCTGGGTAGAAGGAGCAGAAAAAGTAATGCCGATCGTAAAAGACAAGTTGTATGTCCGACCCAGATTAGGAAGAGTTTTTATAAAGATTGGCAAAACAGTTAATTTTGAAAAACATATTAGTAAAGAAAAGATTATTCAACAGATTCAAACAGATCTTTTAGAATTAGCAGATGAATAAAACAGCAATTATATTATATAGTTGCTGTTATTTCGGGCCCATGGCTCAGTTGGTAGAGCGCCTCCGTGGCACGGAGGAGGTCGCGAGTTCGAATCTCGCTGGGTCCACCACAAAAAAAAGACTGGCATTTTACCAGTCTTTTAATGTACAAATGAAAGTTATAATCCGGGATTATATAAACCGGGATTATAATAATTAACCGAAAGGGTTGTTGACCCCGATATTCTTATTTGGTATAAATATATTAAGCATAGCTTATAATTAAAATTAAAATGGCTCAGAAAGGAAAATCCAATTTAATATTCATATTAGTCAGCTTGATTATTGTTTTCATAGCTGGGATTTTTGTTGGCCGAGCCAGTATTACTTGTCCTTTCTGCCCTCCGGAAGATGTTGATTTTTCCTTAATGTGGGAAGCCTGGTATCAGCTTGAAGAGAATTATGTTAATCCTGAAGACTTTGACTATGAGAAAATGGTTTATGGGGCAATCTCAGGAATGGTAGAAGCAATAGAAGACCCTTACACTTTATTCTTTGACCCAAAAGAAACCGATACCTTTTTAGAAGATGTTAGCGGCAGGTTTGAGGGTGTGGGAATGGAAATAGGCATTAGAGATGGTCAGCTCCAGATTATTTCTCCTATAGAGGGGACTCCGGCTGATAAAGCTGGCTTAAGACCCGGAGACAAAATAGTAAAGGTAGATGATGTTTTGACTATAGATATCACTATTGAAGAAGCTGTAAGTCTTATCCGGGGGCCTAAAGGAACAGAGGTTGTCCTAACTATTCTGCGGGATGAATGGGAAACAACCAGAGAGTTCAGAATAGAAAGGGCTGTTATTGAGATTCCTTCTATGAAGTGGGAATTGGAGGATAATAATATTGCCTATATCCAGCTTTATCATTTTTCTGAGAAGTCTGACCAGGATTTTCAGAATATAGCAGTGGAGATTTTAAATAGTTCTGCTGAAAAGATAATACTAGACCTAAGAAACAATCCGGGCGGTTATCTAGAAAGAGCCCAGGATATTGCTGGCTGGTTTTTGGAAAGAGGCCAGATAGTAGTTATTGAAGACTTTGGAACCAAGCAGGAGCAGGAAATATATCAGTCTAAAGGCAATGCCAGACTTGTTGATTATCCTTTAGTTGTCTTGATAAACCAGGGTTCGGCTTCTGCTTCTGAGATTTTGGCTTCTGCTCTTAGAGACAATAGAGGAGTAAAATTAATAGGAGAAACATCCTATGGCAAAGGCTCTGTTCAAAAGCTTCAGGCTTTGAGCAACGGGTCCAGCTTAAAGATTACAGTGGCTAACTGGCTTACTCCTAATGGTGAGTTAATCCATGACAAAGGCTTAGAGCCCGATATCAAAGTAGAAATGACTGATGAGGATTATGAGCAGGAAAGAGATCCTCAGTTGGATAAAGCCCTTGAAATTATTAAACAAATAGATTAAGATAAAATAACATGCGAGTAATTCTTTT
>CAYOZF010000014.1:0-13848 GCA_964408385.1 uncultured Candidatus Saccharibacteria bacterium
TTCATTATTATGCCTCCTTTTTTAAAAGATTTTAAAGAACTATTTTTTTGGCGGGAGCGACCGGACTCGAACCGGCAACCTTTTCCGTGACAGGGAAACGATCTAACCAATTGATCTACGCCCCCAATGTGCCGGTGGTAGGAATCGGACCTACGACCTTAGCCTTATGAAGACTCTGCTCTAACCACTGAGCTACACCGGCATTTAAAATAGCTTGTTGCGGGGGCACGAATTGCACGTGCGTCTCGAGGTTATGGGCCTCGCAAGATACTACTTCTCCACCCCGCATTCCTATTTTAATATATTTTCTAAAAAAAATCAATCCCCGTAAGGATCCCCTTTGTAAATAAGCTAAGCTTATTTGCAATTAAAACATTTCTAAATATCTAAAAGACTGCTCATAAACCTGCATCATTTTTCTGGCTTTTTCCGGGCCTAATTCATAATCAGGATTATGAACAATATTATTACGAGTCTCATGAGCCTCCCAAACATTGGCTATATTAGGCAGGATTTTTGAATCTATACTTTCCAGAATCTGTCTCATGGTTTCTCCTTTATAGCCCATCCTCTCTAAAATATCCTTTAATAAAGCATCGGCATCAACTAAAGCCATTCTGTAGTCAGAGCCCTTGCCTGTTTCCATTCTCTTTTTAATCCTTGCCCACTGCTTAAATGTCTTTTTAGCTCCATAAGGCCTGTAAGTAAGAATCTCTGTCGCATCTTCAAGAACAAGCCTATTAATCCAATTAGTAATAATAAGAAGAAAAATAATAGCCAGAGAAAGAATAACACTAACAGCAATAAAAACAATCCTTAAATAAAATAGAAAAGGGTCTGATATAATATAATAAACTATATTTCTTACTAACTCAGCCATAAATTTTGGCTATTTCTAATATTTTATTCTCTTCAAAAGGCTTGCCAATAATCTGGAGACCCACAGGAAGCTTGCCTATAGAACCAACCGGGACAGAAACAGCTGGTAGGCCTACTAAGTTGACAGAAACAGTATAAACATCAGACAAGTACATTGCCAAAGGATTTTTAATCTTCTCCCCTATTTTAAAAGCAAGAAAAGGAGAAGTAGGAGTCATAATAACATCAACCTTTTCAAAAGCCTTGTCAAAATCCTGTTTAATCAAAGTTCTTACTTTCTGGGCTCTCAAATAATAAGCATCATAATAGCCAGCGGACAAAGCATAAGTTCCCAGCATAATCCTTCTCTTAACTTCATCGCCAAACCCAGCTTCTCTAGTCTTTAAATAAGTATTAAACAAATCCTTGGCTGTTTTTGATAATCCATACTTTACTCCGTCATAACGGGCTAGATTAGCTGAAGCTTCAGAAGGCATAATAATATAATAAGCAGCTAGAGCATATTTTAAATGAGGCAGGCTGATATCAACTATTTCTGCTTTGGCTGAATTAATAGCCTTTTTGACGATAGCTTCAACCTCCTTGTCTATTCCTTCGCCAAAATACTCCTTAGGAACACCGATGCGGAGATTCTTGGTTCCTAAATCAGATTTCTCAGAATCCAAGCTAGTGGAGTCCAGCTCATCTTTACCAGAAATAGCTTTAAACACGATATGGGCGTCTTCAGCTGTCTTGGTTAAAGGCCCGATCTGGTCTAAAGAAGAAGCAAAAGCAACCAAGCCATAGCGGGAAACAGAGCCATAGGTTGGCTTTAATCCAACTACTCCACAGAAAGAAGCTGGCTGGCGGATAGACCCTCCAGTATCAGAGCCAAGAGCATAACAGCAGAGATCAGCAGCCACAGCTGCTGCTGAGCCCCCAGAGCTGCCTCCAGGCACCCTTTTTAAATCATGAGGATTCTTGGTTGTGAAAAAAGCAGAGTTTTCAGTAGAAGAACCCATGGCAAACTCATCCAAATTTGTTTTGCCTAAGATAACTGCTCCTAATTGTTTTAACTTCTTAATGCAGGTTGCATCATAAGGAGCAATATAGTCCTTAAGAATCTTGGAAGCGCAGGTATTTTTCAATCCCTTAATCTGAATATTATCTTTAACTGCTAAAGGAACACCAGTTAAAATTGAGCTTTTTCCCTTAGCAATAACTTTATCAGCTTCTTTAGCCTGAGAAATAGCCAGTTCTTCACTTACAGATAAAAAAGAAGATATTTTTTCTTTCTTAATCTTGTTTAAAAAATCCTTGGCTAATTCCAAAGCAGAGAATTTCTTGTCTAAAAGTCCTTTATGGGCTTGAACAATGCTCAGCATATTAAAAAACAGATTTAACTTTTATGTGCCTTTTTTCTATATCAGGAGCCAGTTTGATTAACTCATCAGGGCTCTGAGGCAAAGCCTTATCTTCCCTCATAACAGACTGGGACTCAAAATAATGCTCGCTGGGATGAAAAGTAGGCTTAATATTAGAAACATCAACTTCCTCTAAAAGCTTAATATAGTCTAAAATTGAAGAAAGCTCTTTCTGGAACTTCTTAATTTCAGACTGAGAAAGCCCTAAACGGGCTAATTTAGCTATATGCTCTGTATCTTGCTTAGATATCATATCCGTATCTTTAGAGATACATATTATTTAGGCGGGGCTAATTCTTCAGTTTCGGTCAATATCTCCCGCAGCTGCTCAATATTTTCCAAAACCAAGCCTGCTCCCCTGACCATAGCAGTCATTGGGTCCTCAATAATCTTAACTGGAATCTTCACTTCTTCCTGGATTAGAACATCCAGGCCTTTTAACAGGCTTCCTCCTCCAGCCAGATAAATGCCTTTAGCCATAATATCAGCCAAAAGCTCTGGCGGAGTTTCCTCTACTGTTGTTTTGATAGCAGTAACAATCTGCTTAACTGACTTTTGGAGAGCTTTCCTAATGCCTTCATCAGTAATCAGAATTTCTTCAGGCAGACCAGTAACCAGATTCCTGCCTCTTAGAGGTATTTCTCTTTTCTCTTTCAAAGGATAAGCAGAACCAATCCCAATCTTAGCTGCTTCAGCTGCTCTTTCCCCTATCAACAATTTGTACTCTTCCTGGGCAAATCTGATTATATCTTCGTTTAATTTATCTCCAGCAATTCTCAAACTCTTGGCAATAACAACTCCTCCCAAAGAAATAACTGCTACTTCAGTTGTTCCTCCGCCAATATCAACAATAAGGTTGCCTCCTGCTTCCTGAACAGCTAATCTGGCTCCAATAGCGGCTGCCATTGGCTCTTCTATTAAAAAGACCTCTCTAGCTCCAGCATTTTTAGTCGCATCCCGTACTGCTTTTTTCTCAACCTCAGTAACGCCATAAGGAATACCAACAATAACCCTGGGCCTGGGGCCTATAACAAATCTCCTTTTATGGACTTTATCAATAAAATACTTCAACATCTGTTCTGTAACTTCGAAATCAGAAACCACTCCGTCAACTAGAGGTCTAGTAGCCACAATATGAGCCGGAGTTCTGCCAACCATTCTTTTGGCTTCTTCTCCAATAGCTAAAATCTGACCTGTTTTCTGGTTAACAGCCACAACAGAAGGCTCATTAATAACTATTCCCTTGCCCTGCACATAAACCAGGGAATTAGCAGTGCCCAAATCAATCCCTATATTATGCGAGATATATGAGAAGGCTTTATCAAACATGTTTTATTACTATCTCTATTTTTAACCTCTATACAATTATTTTTCAAGGTCTTATCACTGACAACTATTCTAACAGGAATACCGATTAAATCTGCTTCAGCAAACTTTTCTCCAGCAGACTTATCTCTGTCATCATATAATACTTCCAATCCCTTCTTTTCTAAATCATTGTAAATCTTTTCTGCCTCTTTATTCTTATCAATGCTTATCAAATGAATATCAAAAGGAGCTGTTTCTTTGGGCCAGATGATCCCTTTGCTGTCATTATTTACCTCCACAATAGCTGCCATTAATCTAGGCAAGCCAATACCATAACAGCCCATAAGAACAGGCTTTTCTTTTCCTTGCTTGTCTTTGAACTTTAATCCAAAAGGAAGAGAATACTTATCATTCAGCTTAAAGATATTCCCTACCTCAACTCCTTTTTTCATTTCAAAACTACTAGCCCCGCATTCAGGACACTTCTTGCTCTTTACTTCTTTATTAACAGCTGATTTGCATTTCTTGCAAACATATATTATATCCTCACCTGATTTAGTAATTACCTGGTATTCATGAGAAAAATCTGAAAAAGTCCCGCCAGAAGCCAGGGTTTTGTAAGCAAAAACCCCGCATCTTTTAAATATCTTTTCATAAGCCTTGCCTACTCTCTGATAATAGTTTTCCAAATCTTTTCCATCAGCATGAAAAGAATAAAGGTCTTTCATTAAAAACTCTCTGGTCCTTAAAAGGCCTGATTTCACCCTCAGCTCATCCCTGAACTTGGTCTGAATCTGAAACAAGTAAAAGGGTAAATCCTTGTAGGACAAGACCATCTTCTTGGCTAAAGGAGAAATAACCTCTTCATGAGTAGGACCTAAAGCATATTTCTTCAATTTAAATAAAACCTCAAAGCTTTTCCATCTACCTGTTTTCTCCATATTCTCTTTAGGAATCAAAGCCGGCATTAAGATCTCCTGGCCATCCAATTTAATCATTTCCTCTCTGATAATATTCTCTATTTTATTAAGCACTCTTAATCCCAAAGGCAGAAAAGTGAATATCCCTGCTCCCAACTGGTCAACGAAACCAGCTCTAGTTAAAAGAGCATGAGACAAAGCCTGAGCATCTTTTGGCTTTGTTTTAAGTGTTTTGTAAAAAAGTTTAGACTGAAGCATATAAACAAAAGTTTCTTAAAGGCTAAAAAAACCTCATTATATCTTTTATAGTAAGAAAAATTAATAAAGCAATCAATAAAAGAAAAAATGAAGCACTTACTTTTTGGACAAGCTTGTCATTCAAGGGTTTGCCCCTTAATCTTTCTATAGCCAGAAAAACAAACCAGCCTCCATCTAAAGCTGGGATAGGCAGGATATTAAGAATAGCTAAGTGGATTGCTATAATGGCTATTAATCTCAAGATATAGCTGGCTCCCAAGCCTCCAATATTAACAAAAAGAGAGAAAATCAAGACCGGACCGCCAATATCAGTACCAGCTGGCATGCCCTGACCTTGAAACAAACTGGCAATAATCGAAGCAAAGGCTTTAATAATAGCTATGGTGACTAAATAGGTTTCTTTAATTCCCTCCCAAACAGCTAAATGCCAGGGATAGGACTTTAATCCTGTTCTAGCCAAGCCTATTCCTGTTGGCCCTTCGTTTTCTAAGAAAGAAGTTCTGGGAACAACAGGGATATCTACAAATCTCTTGCCTTTCTGGATTGTTAGAACAACCTCTTCACCTTTATTATTATCAATAATTTCCTGAACCTGGGATACTTTATCAACTTCTGTCCCATTAATACTTTTTATTATATTCCCCACTTCCAGACCTGCTTGTTCAGCTGGAGAATCAGGAGCAATATAGAGAATCTGAACTTTGGGATCAGTTATCCCTTCAGCTAAATCATCTTCTACTATTACTGGAGCACCAATTCCGCTTACTATAGCCAGTAATATTGCTGCTGCTACCCAGAAAACAAGAACTCCAGCCAAAATAACAAGAGCTTTCTGATAAAAAGGCTTGGAAGTGAAACTCCTGGGTTTGTTTATTCTCTCCTCTTGGCCATAGATTTTAACAAATCCTCCAAAAGGAATAAGGTTCAAGGAATAAATTGTCTCCCCTATCTTCTTGCCGAATAACCTGGGGGGATAACCAAGACCAAATTCTTCAACCTTAATACCAAACTTCTTAGCCATTAAAAAATGGCCTAATTCATGAATAATTATCAAGCCGATTAAACTTAGAAAAGCAATTATAATAGTTAATAGCATATTATTCTCCAGCTAATTCTTTTTTCTTCCTCTCCCCCATTTCATCTATTTTCTCATTGTATTCATCAACTAATTCCTGAAGTTCGTCTTTAGCCCTGAACTTGTCATCTTCTCTTACCTCTCCTGTTTTAGTTGCTTCCTGAACCTGCTCCCAGACCTCTCCTCTCCAGTGCCTGATGGTTTTCCTGGCCTCTTCCTGCTTTTCTGACAAAGTTCTAAGCAAAGTCTTTCTATAATCATCACTTAAAGGAGGGAGATTAATCCTTAAAACATCCTTATCAACAACAGGGCTTGTTCCTAAGCTTGATTTGGAAATTGCCTTTTCAATAGGCTCAATATATGATTTATCCCAAGGCTGAATAATTATCTGCTTGGGTTCTGGAGAAGATATTGCTCCTAACTGCTTCAAAGGGAACTTCTGGCCAAAGCAGTCAACAATAATGTCTTCAACCAAAGAAGCAGAAGCCCGACCAGTCCTGATTTTAACCAGCTCTTTTTCCAAAAAAGCCATGGTTTTATCCATTTCAGGCTTAATTTTATCAATAAGTTGCTTGTAATCCATAATTTAAGATTATATATTTATACATTAGCGAATCAAGGTTCCCCGTCTTGGCGGGGGTTCTTATACTTCATCATAACAGAATATCATTCCTTTGCCAAGAAAAAAGCCCTACAAATGCAGGGCTAATTTTGGCCTTATAGGTTATCTTTGTAAAATTTTCTAGGATCGTAAAAATGGAAGACCTCTTCTGATCCTGCTCTCTTAACGGAAGTTTGTATGAAACTCTTTGGAAAAAACTTTTGCACTACTTCAGATATTATGCCTGCGAGTTTATCTTTTAGTCCCCCACCCCAATAAAAACCATCTAGGTAAACAGCGATTCCTTGACCTAAGCCCTCAACAGAACTTTCACTTGAGAAGAAAACTAAAACGCCCCCTTTGGTATCTATGCCTTCAATACTTTCAACTCTCTCTTGAAGACTTTTTCTTAGTTCTTCAAGAAGACGACTCTCGTCATTAGAAAAACCATAAATTCTTATAACAATCATCTTATATTCCTTTCAAAATTTTAAATAGCAAATTTGTATCCTAAATATTATTATATGAACAAATAAAAGTCAAATTTTCATTAGCAGAACCTCTAAAGCCAGCCTGGGATTAATATTAGTAGTAGCTAATAAAACCTTAGTCAGCTGAATCTGGACGATAATCTCCTTGAGCTTGTTCAAGGAATAACCTTTATCTGCTTTTCCCTCTATTTTAGAGATAAGAAGAGTTCTAAAATATCTTAGCCAAGTATCCAGAGTCTCTTTCAAATTCTCTGAAGCAATATCTTTAGCATACTGAAAACGAAAAGCCAGGTCAGAATCCTTAAGCTTAATTATATCTGAAACTAGTTCTTTGTTATTCTCAATCTTGAAATCTTTAGGAGGATAAAACCTTATCTTTTGAACCCGAGAAAGAATTGTTGATAAAAGTGTATTAGGATAAGCAGTAACTAAAATGAGGAAGGTCTTATCTCTTGGCTCTTCTAAAAACTTTAAAAAGCAGTTCTGGGCTTCCTTATTCATTAAATGAGCATTATTAATAACAGCTACTTTAAACTCGCCGGAATAAGGCTTGAAGTAAAGCTTCTGGATAAGCTCTTTTATTTCAGATATCTTTATCTCTTTGGAATCAACTAGAATAAAATCAGGGCTTTTTTCAATATCTTCATTAATAAGGAACCTAGCAAACTCTATGGCTGTATCTTTCTTGCCCAGTTTTTCCTGGCCATAGAACAAAAGAGCATGGGGCAGTTTCCCAAGCTCAGCTGATTTTATCAAAAAGTCCTTTTGCTTCTGGTGAATCATATTACCTCTTAGTCATAATACTCTTTTTATAGGCCTCCAGGTTGTCTATAACCACTCCTGTGCCTTTGGCAACGCACAACAGAGCATCTTCAGCCACAAAACAGGGAACGCCAGTAGACTGGGCTATTAGTTCATCTATATTGTTTAATAAAGCTCCTCCTCCAGATATAACCATTCCCTTATCCATGATGTCGGCTGAAAGCTCGGGCGGAGTATCTCTTAAAACCTCTTTAACCACTTGGATAATCTCTGATAAGCGCTCGGAAACAGCCTCGCAGATCTCATTAGATCTAATCTTAATATTCTGGGGCAGACCAGAAATTAGGTCTCTTCCCCTGATTTCTATTTCTCTTTCTTCTTTTTCGGGCAGAGCAGCACCAATCTTCATTTTAATCTCTTCTGCTGTCTGGTCCCCCACAGCTAAATTATACTTTTTCTTAATATAGTCAGATATGGCCTGGTCCAGTTTGTCTCCAGCTACTCTCAAAGAACTAGCAGTTACTATTCCTCCTAAAGAAATAACAGCTACTTCTGAAGTTCCTCCTCCAATATCAATAATCATGTGGCCAGAACAGGAATTAATAGGAATGCCTGCTCCAATAGCAGCCAGGATAGGCTCTTTAGCCACATAAACTCCCCTAGCCCCAGCTGACATGCCTGCTTCAATAACTGCTCTCTTTTCAGTAGAAGTAATTCCAGCTGGAACTCCAACTAATAATTCCGGCTTTAAAATACGAAACCTGGAACTAGCTCTTTTAACAAAGTATTTAAGCATAGCTTCAGTCACCCTATAATCAGCGATCACTCCGTCTTTAAGGGGCCGATAAATCTTAATAGTATCAGGGGTCCTGCCAGTCATTTCTTTTGCTTCCTGGCCAACAGCTAATATCCTGTTTTCAGCTAAAGTAACAGCTACTACTGAAGGCTCTCTTAAAACTACTCCTTTCTGAGGAGTAAAGACAATTGAGTTGCAGGTGCCTAAATCAATACCTATTTTGTTATTAAACATTTTCATCTTTTAATTCTTCTTTTAATATCTGCTCCTAATTGCTGAAGTCGCTCTTCAATTTTTTCATATCCCCTGTCAACCTGATAAATATTATTAATCACAGTTGTGCCTTTAGCAATAAGCCCGGCAATAATCAGGGCGGCTCCAGCTCTCAAGTCTGAACTTGGTATTTCAATGCCTTTCAGCTGAGTGGGTCCATAAACTATTGCCCTATGAGGGTCGCAGAATATAATATCAGCTCCCATTTTATTCAACTCATCCAAGTATTTCAATCTCCCTTCAAACAAAGGGTCATGTATTAGAGTAGCTCCTTTTGTCTGAGTTGCCAAGACCCCAAGCTCTGGCTGTAAATCAGAATGAATGCCAGGATAAGGCAAACTTTGAATCTTATCAATCTTTAGTCCTTTGGAAGGCAAAACCTTGATTGTCTTGGAATCTATAATTTTAAAGTTGGCTCCAAAATCCTTTAATCTTTTTAAAAACAAGGAAAGAAAGGATAATTCCGCATTCTTCACTACTACCCTGCCTTTAGTTGCTAAAGCAGCTACAATAAATGTTCCTGCTTCTATTGGGTCAAACATTATAGAGTGCTTGAATCCTTTTAATCTCTTTTTCCCAATGACTTCTATGCATCTGACCCCTGTTTGCTTGATCTCTGCTCCCATTTTCTCCAGAACCTTGATTAAATCCTGAACCTGGTAATCCTGATCAGCTATTTTAATAATAGTTTTCTTGGGATTAGAACTGGCAAACAAAAGCATATTCTCTGTAGCTGTTACGCTTACTTCCCGAAGAATAATTTCAGAAGACTGGTATTGTTTGAGCTTGCTAAAATGATAAAAATTACCTTCTGGAGAAACATTGACCCCAGCTTGTTCAAAAGCATCAAGATGAGTATCAATCGGCCTGGAGCCGATAAGACAGCCGCCAGGAGCAGGCATCTTAATCTTGTTAAAACGAGCCAGTAAGCTTCCTAAAAGCAAAATAGACCCTCTAAAACACCCTACCAGATTAAAAGGTATTTTAGAAGGCCTGACTTTAGAAGTGTTTATTTTAATCTTTCTCTTCCCAATCCAAGAAATCTCAGCTCCAGATCTTTCCAAAATCTTCAGCATTTTAAAGACATCTTCAATCAAGGGAATATTATCAATAAAGCAATCCTCTTTGGTTAAAAGAGAAGCTGCTAAAATAGGAAAAGCAGCATTTTTAGCTCCTCTTATTTCCACTTCTCCTTTTAAAGGATTGCCTCCTTTTATAACAAACTTTTCTTCCATATACTTTATCTTAACAAAAATATAGAACTTGGCAAGAGAAATAAAATAAGGTAATATTAAAAAATGACCCGCAGAACTAGAAATATATTATTTCTAATTTTAGTTGTTCTCTTCTTGATAGTGGCCCCAATAACTGTTTTTTATTCTCTGGGCTGGCGTTTTGATTGGGAGACAAAAAGAATCATCCAAACAGGAATGTTCTATGTTAAAGCCTGGCCTAAGAATGTCCAGGTATATCTTGACGGAGAATTAAAAGAGAAAACAGATGTTTTTTTCGGCTCAGCTACTATTGATAATCTTATTCCCCAGAAATACAGCTTAGAGATTAGGAAAGACAGCTATCACAGCTGGGCTAAAACCCTGGAAATAAAAAAGAGAGAAGTAACTGAAATGAAGAATATTATCCTAATACCCCAGAATCCCAATTTCAGTGTTTTAACAGACCAAGTAAAAGAGTTTTTCTTTTCTCCGGACAGAGAAAAGATTATTTTAAAACAAGAAGATGAAGAACAATGGTCTTTAAAGCTTTTCGAGCTAAGAAATAACCTGAAAAGCCACTTAATCAATGAAGAGGATATCTCTATTAAAGGAGTAGAGATAATCAACCTAAGCTTTTCTCCTGATTCAGAAAGAATATTATTAGAATTAGGCTTAAAAGAAAATATTCAGTATTATATCATAGAGATAGACCAGAACATCTTATCCCATCTCGATTTTCTGGACCCTTTTGAAGAAATATATTTCCATCCTAAAAACAATAATCTCTTAGTTTTGACATCCTCAATAGACAAAACAACTAAAAGAGAAATAAGAACTATAAATGAAGTAGACCTTGCTAATGAAGAAATCCTGGCTCCCCTATTAAATAACGTTCTCGCCTTCTCAGTTACAGATGACAATCTTTACTATATTGATATAGAAGGCTTTGTCTATAAGAATGACTTTTCAGACAGAAAAGAGAAAATAAACATAATCCCTCTGGAATTAAAACCAGAAACTGACTATGAATTAATAGTTTTTGACTCTTATGTCTTTATCAGACAAAACAATGTTCTTTATTCATTTGATGAAGACAGTAAATCCTTTGAGAAATTCTTTGAACAAATAAAAGACCAGAAGGTTTCTCCTGATTCAAAGAAAATGGTCTATTTTAATAATTATGAAATCTCTGTTCTCTTCCTGGAAGAACAATATGATCATCCCCAAAAAGGAAAAGGAGAGCAGTTATTCATAACCAGGTTCTCTGAAGAAATAAACAATGTTTTCTGGTACAGCAATCATTATCTTGTCTTTAATATAAAAGACAAAATAAAAGTCGCTGAAATAGACGACCGGGATAGAATAAATATTGTTGACTTAGCAGAGTTCAAAGAACCAGAAATCTTCTTTGCTGACAAAAAACTCTATATCTTATCAGAAGAAAATCTCTATGTTTCAGATGAGCTAACTCCGTAAATTTCTCTTAAGAAAAAAAGAAGCCCTTACATATTTTACGAAACTTGTAAGGGCTTTTTCAAGTGTTTCAAGAATCCAACAGGGATTAAAGAGCAAAAGATCCAAGAGTCTACTTGCGGACGGCAGCAAACCGGTAGCGCGGAAACCACGAAAAGTCAAACCAGTCAAGATCGAGCTTACGCCTCGACCCGTCATAATAGAGGCAAGGCACGCAACGGCGGCCATTCGGATTCCGCCAGACAGAATCAAGAGCAATTATAGGGAATTGTTTTTGGAGGTCTGGCTTACTTGATCCTAAGGCGAGAAGTTCTTCAATACTTGCTGGTTTAAAACCTTGTTTGTCCATCTCGGCTATAACTTGTTCAGAAGTCATAGTTTTGTCGAAATGGAAAAGAACGACCTCTTCTTCTGAAATACCTTTTCCTGTAATCGGAAAATGCTCTGGGGTTATGTCTGAATTAACCCAATCATACTTACCAGCAGAAATCATTTCTTTTAATGTCTGAGTGCAGTCAATGACTACCTTGAATTTAGCCTTAATAAAAGATTTGGCAGCCATAATCAATTTAGCAATCCCCTGGCAAAGATTCTTGTCTTTCAGAACCTTTTTTACGTCTTCATCATTGCCACCGAGCCTTAAAACCGGATCCACAATAGCTTTAAGAATTTGAAAATTTGTTCCATCTGCTGACAATAATTCACTTTTTTGCAGTGCCATAAAGCACCTCCTTTTTGTGAGCCTATCCCCTATTCTGCAACAAGCAGAACCTAGGACCTACTCAATAAAAATGTACTATAAGATAATTATAGCATTTTATTAATAAGAAGTCAAGATTACTCCTGGATTTTACTCTTAAACTCCTCCCAGTTCATCTCATCTGAGTTACCCATATTACAAACCTCTCTAAACTGACAGTAACGGCACTGCCAGTCATCTGGATAATCAGGTATTCTTGGAGGCACAGTATCAGAATCAATCTGTTTTTTAAGATGTTTCAAATTGCTTAGAAGATTCTCAGCCTGGATAGGATTATAATCTATTATAAACTCCTTCAGTTCTAAATTATCCTTATTAACGTAAAGAAGTATTCCTTTAGGAATCTTGAAATAATATAAATAGAGCTGAATCTGGTCTATATTCTCTGGTTTTGCCTCAGTCAAAGTCCTAAAAATCATGCTGTTCATACTTTTAATATCAAGGAGATAAAGATTCTTGCCATCGCTTACTATTGCGTCTGCTCTGCCGGAAATCAATTCCTGGGGAGGAATATTAACTTCAGAAGCAACTACATGAACATCCCTGGTGCTTAACAAGGACTTCATAATCAGCTGGTGCATGTGGTCTCCGTGGTCAAACAATCTCAAGATATTAGCCTCCATTTCTTTCCGAGGAACGTTCTTAAACTTAAAAAAAATCTGGCGGGGGCATTTGCCAGCTTCACTGATATAGAAATGGTTCTGTGTTTTATCTCTCTGTCTGTCCAGATAATATTTATCAATAATCTCTCTTAGCATGCTTCTATCTTAATTTATCCAAACAAAAAAAGCAAATTAATTAATCTGCTTTTTTTATCTCTTAGACCACTGGGCTCCTTTACGAGCTCTTTTTAATCCGAACTTCTTCCTCTCTCTCATTCTTGGGTCCCTGGTTAAATAACCTACTCTTCTTAATCTCTTCTTAAAATCAATGTTAAACTTTACCAAAGCCCTGGATATACCATGCCTTACTGCTTCAGATTGAGCCCTAAGCCCTCCCCCTCTTACCTTGGCTATAACCTTAAACTTATCAAGAGCTTTCATCTTTATAAGGGCGGCTCCGGCAATCTGCTGAAGTTCTAAATCAGAAAAGTATTTATCATGAGGCTTATCATTAACCAAAATTGTCTTGTCTCCCTGGGTAAAAAGACGCACCCGAGCAATAGCGGTCTTTCTCCTGCCTACTGCTTCATAATAAGTCTCCTTAACACTAGTTTTTTTAGTCTTTTTAGTTACCATTATTCAAACTTTAATCTTTTAATTTGTTTGGCCCGAAGACGATTCTTAGGCAGCATGCCAAAGACTGCCCTAATCAATACCTGCTCCGGACTCTTTTCAAAAAGCTTTTTATAGGAGGTCTTTTTTAATCCTCCTAAATAACCAGAATGATGATAATACATCTTATTGTCAGCTTTCTTGCCAGTCACCTTAATCTTCTTAATATTCTTAACAACAACAAAGTCCCCTATATCTTTGTTAGGAGCAAAATCCGGCTTGCTCTTGCCCCGCAAAAGCAAAGCAATATCAACAGCTATCCTTCCTAATACTTTGTTTGCTACGTCAATTGTATGAGTTTCCCTTTTCGTCATGTTAATGGAAGACTTGTTCTTCGTCATGTTAATGGAAGACTTGTTCT
>CAYOZF010000015.1:0-7637 GCA_964408385.1 uncultured Candidatus Saccharibacteria bacterium
CTTGAAATTATTAAACAAATAGATTAAGATAAAATAACATGCGAGTAATTCTTTTAGAAGACATAGATAAATTAGGAAAGAAATACGAGATTAAAGAAATTAAAGATGGCTATGCCAGGAATTCTTTGATTCCCAAAGGTTTGGTTAAAATGGCTGAACCCAAGGCTTTAAAATGGCTGGAAGAACAAAGAGAGATTGAAAGGAAAAAAGCAGAAGAGGAATTAAAGTCTTATCAGGAAATGGCTTCAAATATTGACGGTATGGAGGTAATAATCCCGGTCAAGATCGGAGAAGAAGGACAATTATTTGAAAAAATAACTGCCCAGAAAATATCTGAGAAGTTGAAAGAAATGGGTTTTGAAGTTAAAAAAGAAAAGATTGATCTAGTAGAGCCTATTGGAGAATTAGGCGAGTTTCCAATTAAGATTAAGTTTGAGCATAATTTAGAATCTGAAATCCAAGTTATAATCACCGAAGAAAAATAAGAACCTCCGTAAAAACGGAGAACCTTGATTCGTTAAGGTTAAGTATGCAATCTTGAATTAATGGTTAAATACATCTTTGTTGCCGGCGGAGTGATGTCTGGAATAGGAAAAGGCATAGCAGTATCTTCTATTGGTAAAGTCCTTCAAAGCAAGGGCTTTAAAGTTACCGCAATTAAAATAGATCCTTACATTAATGTTGATGCCGGGACCATGAACCCTATTGAGCACGGAGAGGTTTTTGTCACTGATGACGGAGTTGAATGCGACCAGGATCTGGGAAACTACGAAAGATTCCTTGATGAAAACATCTATACTGATAATTATATGACTACTGGCCGGGTTTATCAGGCAGTAATAAACAGGGAAAGAAACCTGGAGTACAAAGGAAAGTGCGTGGAAGTGGTGCCTGATATTCCTAATGAAGTTATTTCCAGAATCAAGAGAAGTGGGAAGAAAACTAAATCAGAGTTTGTCTTAATAGAAATAGGAGGAACAGTAGGGGAGTATCAGAACCTGCTTTTCCTGGAAGCAGCCAGAATGATGAAATTAGCCCATCCTAAAGATGTGCTTTTTATTTTAGTAAGTTATCTTCCCATACCCAGCAAGATAGGGGAGATGAAGTCAAAGCCAACCCAGTATGCTGTTAGGACCTTAAACTCAGCTGGTATTCAGCCCAATATTATCTTAGCCCGTTCAGCTGTTCCCTTGGACGATATCAGGAAAAAGAAGATATCTGTTTTTTGTAATGTTTCTCCCAAGGATGTTATTTCTGCTCCAGATATTGATTCAATTTATGAAGTTCCTATTAACTTTGAAAAAGAGAAGCTAGGCAATAAGATATTAGAGAAGCTCCATTTAAGACCAAGAAAAAAGAGAGATTTAAAAGACTGGGCTAAATTAGTCAGAAGAATAAAGAAGGTTAAGAAGCCTGTTAGAATAGGCATTGTTGGCAAATACTTTGAAACCGGCAAGTTCACCTTAATGGACTCCTATATCTCAGTAATAGAAGCAGTCAAACATGCCTGTTATTTCTTTAATAAGAAGCCGGAAATCCAGTGGCTTTCAGCTAAGAGATATGAGGATTCCAAGAAAAACCTTGAGCAGGATTTCCAGGACTTGGACGCTGTAATTGTTCCTGGTGGTTTTGGAGACAGAGGGATAGAAGGGAAAATAAAAGCAATTGAGTTCTGTAGGGAGAACAAAATACCATTTTTAGGCCTTTGTCTGGGAATGCAGCTGGCAGTAGTTGAGTTTGCCAGAAATGTCTGTAATTTGAAAAAAGCAGGTTCAACAGAGTTTTCTAAAACAAAAGAGCCAGTAATTGATGTTATGCCAGAGCAAAAAGCTCTTTTAAAGGAAAA
The DNA here is from genome assembly GCA_964408385.1 of uncultured Candidatus Saccharibacteria bacterium. Lineage (GTDB taxonomy): Bacteria > Patescibacteriota > Minisyncoccia > Minisyncoccales > GWA2-38-27 > CAYOZF01. Next base: position 1,847 of record CAYOZF010000015.1, read on the forward strand.
GAAATACGGAGGAACAATGAGATTAGGTGCTTATAAGTGTCGATTAAAGCCGAATACTATAAGCTTTAAAGCTTATGAAAAAAGGCTGATATCAGAAAGACACCGCCATCGCTATGAACTAAATAATGATTACAGAGATATTTTAGAAGAAAAAGGATTAATAATAGCTGGTATTAATCCCAAAAAAGACTTAGTAGAGATTATTGAAATTAAAGACCATCCTTTCTTTGTTGCCAGCCAGTTCCATCCTGAATTTAAATCAAGGCCTTTAAGGCCTCATCCTTTGTTCCGAGAGTTTATCAAGGCGGCTATTCAACATTAACAACCTTGACTGTTTTCTGGGACTTGTCAAACCTTTTCTTTTTTCTAGTAGCAAACTTAACAACACCTGTTTTTAAAGCGTAAAGAGTGTCATCAGCTCCTTTTTTAACGTTTTTTCCAGGTAAAAACTTTGTTCCTCTCTGACGAACGATTATCATTCCCGGTTTTGTTTTCTGGCCTTGGTAAAGCTTGACACCAAGATATTTGGGTTGGGAATCCCTGCCTAGCTTTGTTGCTCCAGTAGCTTTTGTTTTAGACATATATGTTATGTTATCAAAATTAATTAATCTTGTCCAGCCGGTTGAATCCAGCAAGGTTGGAATTTCACAAAATGAAATTATTTAACTGGCTAAAAAGGTATAAAAAGGATATAATAGTCTTTATTGCTGTTGTTTTAATTTCTTTATTATCCTTTGCCATAGGATATATTACAGCTTTATGAAAGCTAAGGCTTTCTTAAAAAAATGAAATCTAAAGATTTTTTTAATACGAAAGTAGGAATAATAGGAGCTGGGGTTAATGGGCTATATCTAGCCTGGAAGCTTTCAGAAAAAGGCTATAAAGTATCTGTTTTTGAAAGAAAGGAGAAAATAGGCAATGATGTCTGTTCCGGTCTTTTTTCCCAGAGAATCTTTGATTTTATACCCCAAAGCCAGGAATTAATTAGAAACAGGATAAACCAGGTTATTTTAAACTTTCCCAAGAAAAAGGTTAAGGTTAGCTTTTCCAAAGAGTTTTTTGTTATGAGTCATTATCAGCTAGATCAGTTGTTAGCCGGCTTAGCTAAGAGAGCAGGAGCTGAAATTTTTCTTAATCATAATATCAAGGAGATTCCTCAAGGCTTTGACAGAATTATTGGGTGTGATGGCATTAATTCTTTTATCAGAGAGCATTTTGATCTAAAAAAGCCCAAATACAGATTAGGCATTTTAGGATTTGTTAACCAAAGATCAAATAATAATTATGTAGAAACTTGGCCCTGTAGAAAGGGATTTATCTGGAAAATACCTAGAGGCTGTGATATAGAATACGGCATAATGGCTGATCCTGAAGAAGCTAACAATATATTAGAAGATTTTCTTAAAAAGAATAATATCTCTATTAATAAAAAAGCTAAGCTAATTCCTTATGGTTTTGCCTTGCCTGATGATTCCCAGATTACTCTTTGCGGAGATGCAGCTGGTTTAACCAAGTTATGGTCTGGCGGAGGAGTGGTCTGGGGTCTTTTTGCTGCTGATATTCTTTTAAAAACATTTCCTGATTTTAAAGAATACCGAAGACAAGTTAAAATCTTTTTTCTTCCTAAGATTATTCTTTCCAGAATAGCAGTTAATTCTGTTTATTTTCTGGGATTTAGAATACCCTGGCTTTTACCAAAGAATAACAAAATGGAGTCTGATTTTTTGTTTTAAATAAAAAAACGGAGATGGTTTATAGCTGTAAGGAGGAGGAAAGTAACCAGCTGATAAACCAAATCTCCGCTGTAAACATCTGCTTGTCAAAGATACTAATTCATATTAAAATAATTAAAAGACCATGTCAACCTTGAATCATTTAGCCATTATAATTGACGGAAACAGAAGATGGGCAAAAAACAAAGGCCGGTCTTCTTTTAATGGCCATAAAAAGGGCATGGACAATGTTAGGAAAATAGGGGAGAGCTGTAGAAAAAAAGGAATAAAGGTTTTAACTTTGTATGTTTTTTCTACTGAAAACTGGAAACGCTCTAAAAAAGAAGTTAAGTATTTAATGAATCTTTTCAGCCAAGTCTTCAGCAAAAAGAATGTTCAGGAGCTTAATGGGAAGGGGATTAGGCTTAAGGTTATTGGCCAGATAAACAGGTTGTCAAAACCATTACAGAAAAAGATAAAAGAAGCAGAAGAATTAACCAAAAGCAATAAGAAAGGTATTTTAAACCTAGCTGTTTCTTACGGGGGCAAAGCAGATATTGTACAAGCAATTAAGAATATTGTCAAGAAAAGAGTTCCTGAAGAGAAAATAAACGAGAGTTTGATTGAAAAAAATCTCTGGACATTTGATCTGCCTCATCCCGACTTGATTATCAGAACTGGAGGAGAACAGCGTCTTTCTAATTTTCTTCTCTGGCAGTCAGCTTATTCTGAGCTTTATTTTACTAAAAAACTATGGCCTGATTTTACCGAGAAAGAGTTAGATAAAGCTTTAAAGGACTACAGCCAGCGTCAGAGAAAGTTTGGAAAATAAGAGGGTGTGAATAAATAGGCTTGACAATGCTGTTGGCTGGTGTATATTATTTTTAAAAGGTTGGTTCTTTTACAGATTAGTAAATCAACACTAAAATGTTTTCAAAGGAAACAAACTTTAGTAATAATTATGATGAATTGGATGAAAATGGAGAAGATCTGGAATTAGAAGATTATGACGAAGACATGGACGAGTTGGAATACGACGAGCAGGAATATTAAAAAAGGCGTCATTTAGACGCTCTTTTTTTATTCTTTAATATTCTTGCCTCCATGGAACTTGCGATGAATATCCCTTAGTCTTTTATTAGTAACATGAGTATATATCTGAGTACTGGTAATGCTTCTATGGCCTAAAAACTCTTGAATAGTTCTTAAGTCAACTCCTTGGCTTAGAAAATCCGTAGCCAGGCTGTGTCTTAAGGTGTGGGGGGTAGTAAAAGTAGGAACACCAGCTAAAATAGCATATTTTTTAACAAGTCTTTCTATGGAACGAGGGGTTAATCTTGAATCAGCGTTTTTCCTGGTTCTGTAGTTGATAAAAAGAGCTTTCTCTTTATCTTCACGGCTTGATAAATACTTCTTAAGCCATAATAAAGCTCTTTCTGAAAAATAAACAGTTCTTGGGTATCCGCCCTTGCCAATTATACTAAGCTCGTAATCCTTTTTGTCCTTTATATTAGCAAACTGTTCATTATTAAGAGCAGTTAATTCAGCTATCCTCAAGCCAGTTGAAAACAGGGTTTCTAAAATAGCCCTGTCTCTTAATCCCTGGTTATTTCTAGTATCAGGAGACAGCAAAAGCTTTTCAACCTGGTCTAAATTAAGGAACTTTATAGTTTTTTCCTTTTTAGCGTCTTTAGGAAGCTTTATTTTGTCTGAGGGAGGTGAAACTATGTCCTGGACTGAAAAATAGCTTAAAAGGGCTCTCAGAGCGATTAAATAGTAGTTCTGGGTGCTTTTTTTAAGAACCCTGGGTTCTTTGCTGCGAGATAGGAAAAGGCGATAGTTCCAGATATCCTGTCCAGATAATTCGTGAGGTCTTATATTTTCTTTATTATTATTTTTTAACCAAGAAGAGAACTTATTTAAATAGTGCTGATAATTCTTCTGGGTATTATCAGATAATCCTCGTTCAACCTCACAATAGTCAAGAAAGTCCGGGATATGGTCTATTATAGGCTTATTTGATTTAGTCATAGTATTTGTCGCTTTACCGCTATTGTGCGACATTACCTATATTCATAATAGTGTGCTCCCCTAAGCCTGTCAAGTGGAAAAAAGAGACTCTTGAATAAGGTCTCTAAGTTATTATTAGTAAGCTATTAGTCAATAAGCTCTTTTAATCTTTGCCAGAGGGATTTAGTGGTTTTGGGTATATCTTCTTTCATCTCCTGAGTTTCTTTTTTAAACTCCTCTTCAACCCCGGCTTTTCTCTGTTCTACTTGTTTCCCTAGAAACCAGTAAACTCTGGACCAGAGATTATTGAATAAAGACAAGAGATAAGTATTCCAGATGTACTTAACCATATTCCAGAGTTCGCTAAAAAGCTTAAAAACACCCTGAGTATCTGGTTCAAAGTCCATTACCTCCTGGGCTGAAACAGAAGACCCTATTAACAACCCCCCTATTATTAAAATGGGAATTAGCTTATACATTTTTTAAACGATTAATTGTTTTCTCTTTTCCCAGAACTCCCCCTATTTCAAAAGGACCAGCTGAAGCCTTTTTCCCAGTCAAAGCGACTCTAAAAGGCCATAAAACCTTTCCCCTGTCCCCTATTTTCTCTGCCTCCAGCATTAAAACCTTTTCCAGAGTCTTTTTATCCCAGTTTTTCTCCTCTATTTTAGACAATATATCTATGACTTTGTCAATGACAGCTTTGACCTCCTTTTCTGACATATCTTTCCAGAGGAGAAGCTTCTTATTATATTCTAGCTTATCTTTAAACAAAAAATCAACTAATTCAATTATCTCTGAAAGCTTTTTTAATCTTTCTTGGTATAGAACAATAATATCTTTAAGCCGGTCAAAAGATATATTTTCTCCTGTTTCGCTAATCTTGTAATCATAAGAAATACTTGTTCCTCCATAACTGGGAGGATACTGCTCTGATTTTATAACTGGATCTATCAGGCCTTCTTTTACTAAATAAGGAATACATAATTCAGTTAATTTGTCCAAAGATTTCTGGCGAATATAGAAGCCGTTTAAATAATCCAGTCTTTTAATATTAAAAACTGCTCCTGCTTTCTGCGCCTTTTCCAGAGAAAACTCTTTTATCAAGGAAGCTAAAGAAAATATTTCTCTTTCTGTACCTGGATTCCAGCCCAAGAAAGCTAAGAAGTTAATCAAAGTCTCTGGCAAATAGCCCTGATCTAGATATTCTTTTATAGAAATAGCTCCATGCCTTTTGCTCATTTTGCTTTTGTCTGGACCGAGAATCAAAGGCAGATGGGCATATTCTGTTTTAGGAAAATCAAGAGCTTCCTGCAAAAGAATCTGTTTGGGGGTATTGGGTAAAAGGTCCTCTCCTCTGATAACATGGCTTATTTTCATTTCATAATCATCAACAACCACAGAAAAATTATATAAAGGGCTGTTTAAATCTTTGGCAATGCTGAAATCCCCTATTAAACTAGTGTTAAACTCTACTTTTCCCCTAACTATATCCTGGAAGGAAATCTTTTTCCCTGAAACCCTGAACCTGATAATATACTCTTCTTTATTAGCTAATCTCTTTTTAACTTCTTCAGACTTAAGCTTTGAACACTTGCCGTCATATTTGGGAGCTACTCCCCTGCTCATCTGTTCTTGTCTCTTTGCTTCTAGTTCATCAGAAGAGCAAAAGCAGTAATAAGCCTTATCTTCATCTAAAAGCTTTTCCAGATATTCCTTGTATATCTTTGTTCTCTCACTCTGCCTGTATTCTTCATCCCACTCTAGGTCTAAAGACTTCAGGTTCTCAATAATATCCTTTTCAAACTTCTTGTCAGACCTCTGCTTGTCAGTATCCTCAATCCTCAAGACAAATACTCCCTTGTTCTTTTTAGCAAACAAGTAATTAAAAAGCGCGGTTCTAGCACTGCCAATATGAAGAAAGCCAGTTGGAGAAGGAGCAAATCTGGTCCTGATTTCTCCTGGCTTGATAAACTTGAAGTTTTTCAAGGTTTTAACAATAGTTTCTATCATTTTTTTAAAAAGAAAGCTTGTCTTTCCTTTTTAAAAAGAAAGCTTGTCTTTCATAT
>CAYOZF010000015.1:7737-12865 GCA_964408385.1 uncultured Candidatus Saccharibacteria bacterium
TTTTTAAAAAGAAAGCTTGTCTTTCCTTTTTAAAAAGAAAGCTTGTCTTTCATATTTTACTTTATCACAAAACCCTTACTGGGTGAAGTACCATTCTAGTATCTCTTTAGCGGCTGGAAGAGCAATTACCTGTACATTTTTGACGCTTTCAAACATAATTGTCAGGACAATTTCCGGATCTTCATAAGGGCCGAAAATACTTACCCAGTTATGATAATAGTTTTCCAAAGGAGTCTGGGCTGTCCCGGTTTTAGCAGCTATAGCTACTGACAGAGAATTAAGAATAGTGGAAGAGGCTTGAGGGCTGTTCTGACCGGTTACTGCCCATCTCATTCCTTGTCTGACAATTTCCAGGTTTGCTGGATCAATAAAGTCCTGACCAATAATGTCTGGCTTGATCTCCTCTATTACGTTCTTATTGCTATCAACAATTTCTTTAACAACTCTAGGCTGAAGAAGAACTCCTCCATTAGCAATAGCAGAAAAAGCAGCTGCTACTTGAATAGGACTGACCAAAATATCTCCCTGGCCAATAGAAAGATGATAAGTATCACCATCGTACCAATTTTCTCCTTTAGCTTCTTTTTTCCATTCAGGATAAGGAATAAATCCCTCTGTTTCCATTGGCAGATCAATTTCTGTTTTGCTACCCCAGCCAAAAAGCTCTAAGTATTTCTTTATTCTAGTCGGACCCAAACCTTCCTGGTTTTTATACCCTCCCCCGATTGTATAAAAGTAGATGTTGCATGATTCAGCAATAGCTTTTCTCATATCTGTTGCTCCATGGGTTGTCCAGTCTTTATACTTGTAAATAATATCTGGGTCATATTCATGAGGTACAGTAATTTCTCCCTGGCAGAATATATTCTTGTTGTAGTCAATTATATTTTCCTCCAAAGCAGCTGAAGCAATCAAGGGCTTAATGGTTGAACCAGTTGCATAAAGGCCTGAGATAACCCGGTTAAAAAGAGGCTCTTCAGGATCTGTTAAAAGAGCATTAAGCTCTTCAGACCCTTGGCTAAAGAGATTATTATCATAAGAAGGAATGCTGACTAAGGCCAAAATACCCCCGGTTTTAGGGTTTAAAGCCACAGCTACTGCCTTTTTAGAGCCAATTCTCTCCAGAGTGTCTTTAAGCACCTGCTCAATCTTTTTTTGTAATCCAGAATCAAGCCATAAAACCAGACTATTGCCTGATTCTGGCAAGGAGATTATTTCTCTGGAAAGCAGGTTGCCATAAACATCCCTTTCCACTTTAGTTTTCCCAGGATTCTTTCTTAAAACATCCTCATAAGAGCTTTCAATGCCTTGTCTGCCCACGTAATCAGAAACCGAATACATCTCCGGGTCTTTTTCCAGCTCTTCAGAGTTTATTTTGCCCAAATAACCGATAATATGGGAAAAGGTTGGGCCTTGTTCATAATATCTTGTTAAAGTCTGCTTTATTTCAAAGCCAGGCAGGTTATTTATTTTTGTTCCCAGAAGAATTAGGGTTTCATAATCAAGGTCTTCTAAAACAACTTGTTCAAATTCCTCATAATCCTTATTAACTATCTTCCCTACTTCTTTTAAAACTCTTAATCTTTCTGAGTCGTCTTCAGGCAGTTTTTCTTTATCTAAGACTAAGTCAAATCTTGATTTATTAAAAACTAGTTGATTGCCCTGGCTGTCATAAATTACCCCTCTGGCAGCCATAATTGAGCTAATAATGAATTCATTGTCATCAGACAAGACAGAGTACTTGTCATAGCCCAAGACCTGAAACTGGAATGTTTTAATAAAGAAACCTATGATTATGAGGATAATAAAAAAGAAGAATCCTTTTAAAATCTTTTCTGAAACAGGAACTTCAAGTTTTCTCTCCGGGATCCCCAGCTCTCTCTCTTTCCTCTGAGCCATGTTGTCTAAAAAAACCTCTTGGGGCTCTATGTCCTGTTTGTTCCTGTCTTTTATCTTAAGCTTCTTTAATGAATGGAATTCTAACATATCTTTTAAACAAGAACTTTAATATGATGGCTATAGCCAGAAAGATTAAAACATTAAAGCCGATAAATCTGGTAGAGAAAATATCTGAGAAAAAGCCAGCTAGAATAGCGTTGTATAATCCTAGACTGTTCTCGGGCTTTTCAATAACATTCCAGATGATAATAAACAGTAAAAAAACATTAGGAACCATTCCCCAGAAAGAGAAATGAACCATAAAGCTGGTCTGAACTAAAGCCAGGAAATAAATAATAACTATTGAAATTATGAGTTTCTTAATCATCAGAATTCTAAAATAATGAAAACCTTATTTGTATTAGAGATATTAAAAGCTGGGTCTATTTCTGCTTGCTGGAATGTTTCAACATCACTCTTTTTAATTGCTCTAATCCTGCCTACTAACAGACCTTCAGGAAAGATATTGCCCAAAGCACTGGTTAGAACAATATCCTGTTCAAAAACCTCGTCTTTTATCAGGTCTAGCGTTAGTCCTTGACTGCCTGTGCCTTTTACTATGCCAGAAACATCTTTTTCTTCTTCTCTTTGGATTTTAGCATCAAAAGAGCTCTCTTTATGAAAAATAAGCATTACTTTTGAAAAATCATTATATATTTCTTTTACTCTGCCTATTAAAACCTTTTGTTCTGTTATTACTGGCATATCTTTTAAAATCCCTTGTTCAGCTCCTTTGTTAATTAAAATAAACTCCTGGGAAATATCCTTGCCAATTATCTGAGCCATCTCTAATCTGAATTCTTTTTCCAACTCAAGGTCTAAAGCCTGTCTCAAGATGATATTTTCCTCTTTTAGTTCACTTAGAAGAGAAATCTGGTATATTAAATCCTGGTTTTTAAATTCCAGTTCTTCTGCCTGATTTCTTAACTTACCTATTGTAAAGACTGAAAATAGAAAGTCAGAACTGTTCTTTCCTGCTCTCCAAAGAGGTTTCTGTATAGGGACAGAGAAAGAATAAAAAAACCCTTTCACTTGGCTTTGGAAAAGATTTAATAGAATAAAAATCAAAATTATAATAATGATTCCAACCCAGACTTTGTTTTTCTTAAAAGAGAGTTTCATTATACTATTTTAGCTTTTATATATGATTTAAGCAACAACATATTGACAAATATTCTAATATGGTATATAATACTATTATTGCCCAGAAATAATGTTCTTTTTAAAATTAATGAAAGGAGGTAATAATATATGAATGTGGCATTGTCTCAATGTGAATACAAATATAATTATATCGACGACTGACCGCGGTGCCGGCCTGGTTAATAACGAGTGTTATTAACCAATCCTAAAGGAGCAAGAAATGCACGAATTTGAATTCCTGTAGATACGCTTCTTCAAGGCGTAGACAATTTAATAACCCAAAGCCCCTGAGAAAATTCCCAGGGGCTTTTTTAATTGTGAACACTATAAGAGAGCTACCTACTTTCGCACTAAAGCACTATCATCGGCCTTGAGAGATTTCACTTCTGTGTTCGAAATGGGAACAGGTGGAGCACTCCCGGTATAACTCCCTTATAGTATCCACAATGTCATTTATTAATTGTTAGCCAACCCATATACTGCCTAATAAAATTAAGCGTGGGGATAAACCATTGTCTAAAGGTTGAAAATGATTTATTAGTACTGCTCAGCTAAATCTGTTACCAGACTTACACTTGCAGCCTATCACCTCGTTATCTTCGAGGAATCTAAGAATCCTAATCTTGTGGTGGGCTTCGCGCTTAGATGCTTTCAGCGCTTATCCCTTCCCAACTTAGCTACTCAGCAGTGCTCTTGGCAGAACAGCTGATACACCAGAGGTCAGTTCAATCCGGTCCTCTCGTACTAGGATCAAATCCACTCAAGATTCTACGCCTACGGTAGATAGGGACCAACCTGTCTCACGACGGTCTGAACCCAGCTCGCGTAACGTTTTAATTGGCGAACAGCCAAACCCTTGGAAGCGGTTCCACCTCCAGGATACGTTGAGCCGACATCGCATAATTCTATTATTTCTAATAGCTTGGACTATATCTTCACCCTATTAATAATAGGGGTTGGCGTATTATAACAGTTTAAACCTGTTATCCCTTAATATAAATTAAGAAGTCTCTACGGGGTCATTACTAAAGTTTGTATTTCATTTCTGGAATTACGTAATTAACAATTAATTCCTTAAATTTTTCTGCACTGTCTTGTCTTATTCTGATACGATAATAGCTTTTACTTCCATCGTCCATAAACCATGTCGCAATTATTAAAGGATTTAATTCTAAATTGGAAATGACTTTCTTTCCATTAGAATAAAACCTTAGATATAATTCTGTTAATTCTGAATGCTGTTTAGTAAAAAATCTATAAGCAACTCTATTTCCTAAACCTTTTCTTTCTTTTGGAGGACTTTTAACTAAATCTTCCAAATTTAAGTATTTCCAATCAACATACTGTCTTTGAGAAATACTGTGATTAATTTCAAGAAAAGCATTATTCCTTTTAGGAATAATTCTTAAATATCCATCGCCCAGAATAGACCCAATGATAATTGACTTTTGTTCTTTAGTAAGACTTCCCACGGTATTACCCATTATTTTATTATATTATAAAATAACCAGGGCTTCACCGTTATTAGCCACTTTTTTGTACAACATTACTGTTGTAGCACCCCGATTTGTCGGTATATATTTTGAGGTGCCGAACAGGGCCGTTGATATGGACTCGCGGGCCCTACTAGCCTGTTATCCCCGGGGTAGCTTTTAGCTGATGATCTTCGGACTTTCTATTAAAATCCGTCGGTTCACTAAGTTCTAGTTTCCTAACTGCGCAACATATACGTTTTGCAGTAAAGCCAGCTTATGCCTTTACACGACCGCTCCGATTTCCATCCGGAGCTAGCTGACCTTTAAACTTCTCCATTACTCTTTAGGAGAAAAGTGCCCCACTTAAACTACCCATCAGACACTGTATCTTGTTAAACAAGATTAGAATGATGATTTTGAAAGAATGGTGTTTCATTAACGGCTCCATCCTGTCCGAAAACAGAATATCAAAGCCTCCCATCTACGCTACGCATCCAAAACCAAAACTCAATATCTGACTATAGTAAAGCTCCCGGGGTCTTTCCGTCTAGCCGTAGGTAACCGGCATCTTT
>CAYOZF010000016.1:0-866 GCA_964408385.1 uncultured Candidatus Saccharibacteria bacterium
GTATGTTGAATCCCTGAGAGAAACAGCCGGGCAGCAGCTTCTGAAACAACAGCCCAGCAATGAAGACCTGTGCTATATTATCAGGTATGTTGAATCCCTGAGAGAAACAGCTGGAGGGTTGTTAAAAAGATCAAAAAAGGAAATTTTAAACGAATTATTTAGTCTTTAATTCGCAAATAAACAAAACAATAGGATGGTTAAATACCATCCTATTTTATTTTGAGGAGGAAGGTTTTTAACAATATTCTTAGCCATCAATTTCTTTTTACCCCATTAAAAATTTAAAGTCAATTTTTAGGGTTTTTCATAATAAGAATAATTATTAAATTCTAACGAGGCAAGTCAGAAAGCTGAAAATTAGGCAAGGTATTGACAAAGAATTATAGGGGAGTATAATAAAGTAAAGTGTTCATTAAATTATGGTTTTTTTAGGCTGATTTAAGAAAGGATTATTATGGAAGCGACAATTTCAATAGAGCGACCCAGGTTTAACGTAACTCCAAATATGAAGAGAGAAATACAGAAACATCGGTCAGAGACAATAATAGGCAATAGGATTAACGGCGGAGGGACATTCTCTCCTGCTGTGATGAACGATGTTCTTTGGGTTATGAGCAAAAAGCGGTTGTTAAAACAACATGTTATACAGATGTTCGAGTCAAGCCAGAAAATAATTGATTTTTTTGCACAAGTGAAATCAGACCCAGTCTATAGCCTCTACCTAGCTTTTTTAGAGCAAGAAAACAAAATTGGATGACCCAGTCTATAAAATCCATAAAAAGGGGAAAGGATGCTCTTTTCAGCGTCCTTTTTTTATTCTATTAGAAAGTTTTATCTTTTAATAAAATTTACTCCGTTAGGAAAGA
>CAYOZF010000016.1:966-8413 GCA_964408385.1 uncultured Candidatus Saccharibacteria bacterium
TTATCTTTTGATAAGATTTACTCCGTTAGGAAAGATTATCTTTTGATAAGATTTACTCCGTTAGGAAAGATTATCTTTTGATAAGATTTATTTTTACTTCTTTTTCTGTGTCTTCTATTCGGAACCCCTGTTTTTCAATCTCTTTTCTTATTTTATCTGCTTGTTTCCAGTTTTTTTCTTTTCTTTGTTTTTCTCTTTGTTCTGCTAGCCTTTTTATTTTAAGAGGTATTTTTATCTTTTTAATTTTGTCTAAGTTTAGACCAAAGACTCTATCAAGGTCTAAAAGCAGGCTCTTGGAAAGCTTGTTTTCTTTTATCAGCTTCCAGGTTAAAGCTAGGGCTTTGGGAGTATTAATATCATCATTAATATAGCTAAGAAACTCTTTTTGGTATTTCTTATTATCTTTTGCTTTTAGCTCAGCAGTTTTGTCATAAAGATTATTTAAAGCATTCTGAGCTCCTTTTAATGACTGCCAGGAAAAGTTAAGCTTAGAGCGGTAATGAGTGTTTAGACAGAGATAGCGGAAGGATAAAGGATTAAAGCCTTTATTAATTAAATCGTTTAAAATAATAATATTGCCTTCTGATTTAGCCATTTTTCCTTGCTTTAGAATTAAATGTTCTCCGTGAAGCCAGAAATTAGCCAGTTTTTTGTTATAGGCAGCCTGGGCCTGGGTAATCTCATTAGTGTGATGAGTAGGAATAAGGTCTATTGCTCCAGTATGGATGTCAAAAGGAATGCCTAAGTGTTTTTCAGCCATAACAATACATTCTGTATGCCAGCCAGGAAAGCCTATTCCCCAGGGAGAGTTCCATTCCATTTGTCTTTTTTCAGGAGAGAATTTCCAAAGGGCAAAATCAGTTATATTCTTTTTTCCTTCAGCTATTTTGACCCTGGCTCCTGGTTTTAGCTGACTCTTTTTTAATCTAGCTAGTTTGCCATAGTCTTTTATTTTTGAGGTATCAAAATAAACCCCGTCTTTTATCCTATAAGTATAGCCCTTTCTTTCTAAGAGCTTAATTAAATCTATTTGCTCTTTGATATATTCAGTAGCTTTGGTCCAGGCATCAGGAGGCTCTATATTCAATTCTTTAATGTCTTTCTTAAAGGCCTTAATGTAGAAATTAGCAATCTGCCAGGCGTTTTTCCTTTCCTTTTTAGCAGCCTTTTCCATTTTGTCTTCTCCTTCATCAGCATCTGAAGTAAGATGCCCTACATCAGTAAGGTTCATTATGTGGTTTACTTCATAGCCATTATATTTTAGAGTTCTTTTTAACAAATCATTAAAAATATAGGTTCTTAGGTTTCCAATATGAGCATACCAGTAAACAGTGGGTCCGCAGGTGTACAAGCCAACCCTTTTCTTTAAAGGTTTAAAGGCCTGTTTCTTTCTTGATAAGGTATTATATAGTTTAAGCATTATTTTATTTTAGCAGATTTAAGATAAAAAGAAAGATTTGATTTCAGCTGGAGGATAGGGTAGAATTAAATAATCATGATTTTTCTATTAAAAACATTCCTGTTGGCAATGACTCCGATTGGAGAGATAAGGGCTTCTTTGCCTGTGGCTCTGACTATCTATAATTTAGACTGGAAATCAGCATTATTTATTTCAATAATAGGGAATATGGTGCCAGTTGTCTTTTTGCTTTTGTTATTAAGCCCTGTTTCTCAATGGCTTTCTAATTATTCATTCTTTAAGAGATTCTTTGACTGGTTATTCCAGAGAACTAGGAAGAAAACTAGTTCAAGGATGGAAAGATATGGAGATATAGCTTTAATAAGCTTTGTGGCTATTCCTTTGCCTTTTACCGGGGCCTGGACAGGAGCAATAGCAGCTTTTTTGTTTGGAGTTCCTTTCAAAAAGGCATTTGCTTTAATTCTTTCAGGCGTTATAATAGCTGGAGTAATAGTCTTATTATTAATTGAAACAGGATTATTATGGCTAACTTAGTTTTATACAGAAAACATAGACCTCAGAACTTTTCTGAAATTATCGGTCAGGAGCATATTGTTCAAACTTTGAGCAATGCTATTGCTTCTGGCTCGATTTCCCATGCCTATATTTTTTCTGGGCCAAGAGGGTCTGGTAAAACAACTATTGCCCGTCTTTTGGCTAAAGCAGTTAACTGCCATAATCGCAAAGAGGGCCAGTTTGAGCCTTGCGGAAAATGCTCATCCTGTCTGGAAATTAAAGAAGGCAGGTCTTTGGATTTGATTGAGATAGATGCTGCTTCCCACAGAGGCATTGATGAGATAAGGGAATTGAGAGAGGGAATAAAGTTTTCTCCTGTTAAGGAAAAGTATAAAGTCTTTATACTTGATGAGTCACACCAATTAACCAAAGAAGCAGTTAATGCTCTTTTGAAAACATTAGAGGAGCCTCCTGCTCATGCTGTTTTTGTTTTAGCAACAACTGAGATTCACAAGATGATACCAACTATTATTTCTCGGTGTCAGAGGTTTGATTTCAGAAAGCTCAAGCTTGATGAGATTGTTAAAAGACTGGATATTGTTTCTAAAAAAGAAAAAGCCGATATTGATAAGCCAGCTTTAGAGCTTATTGCTTTGAACTCAGGTGGCTCTATAAGAGATGCTGAGAGTTTGCTGGATCAGGTTTTGACCTTTGCTGGAACATTAAATCATAATCAGATTAAGGTTGACCATATTAAGGATTTGCTAGGCCTGACAGATACAGCTTTAATAGGGGAATTTGTTGATTTCATATCTAAGAAAGATGGAAAAGGAGCAATAGAGTTCTTGGGTCAGACCTTTGAAAAGGGCTATGATCCCCAGGAGTTTGTTAAAGCCCTGATTTCTTATCTAAGGCAGGCTATGCTTTTAAAGATAAATCCCGGAGCAATGAACCCGGTTATTATTGGCTTGAGCAAAGAAGAGCAGGAAAAGATTCATTCCCAGATTAAAGAACTAAGTTCTTTAGAGATACAACAAGCTCTAAATCTGTTTATGGAAGCAGAGAATAAAATGAAGTATTCTTCTATACCTCAGCTTCCTTTGGAACTGGCTCTGGTTGACATAATCCATAAAGAAGGTTAAAATATATTTATTGCCGGATCGTCTAATGGTAGGACACATCCCCTTGGAGGATGATATCTAGGTTCGAGTCCTAGTCCGGCAGCATTTAAATTTTGAATGCCGTTTGGCATTGAAATTTATAATTGTTGCGTGGACTGTGGTGAGAATCTTGTCCCCGAATTGCGACGAGCGAAGCGAGGAGGCAATGTCCTTCGGGCAACTCCTTCGAGTCCTAGTCCGGCAGCAACCTTGTGCACGGTCTGAGAGACCGAGATTCTTATTCAAAAATTGGTTCGAGTCTCAAGACCATATTGACTTTACTAATTTAAGAATATAATGTAAGTTAAAAATAGTTCGCCAGATGTAAATTTTGGCCTTAAAAACAGAATAAGAACCAGAAAGGAGATAAGTCATGTTTGATAGAAATACTATTATTGCTGCTACTGCTTTAACTATAGATAAGTATTCTATGATTCCTAGTAAGAAACAGCCAGTACCTGTTGCATTTTCTGGAGGGAAAGATAGTTTGACCGCTGTTCTCGTTTTAAGAGAACTCGGATATGATGTCCGACCAGTCATTGTCAATAGGGGTGATGATCCGGCTTTTCAACCAGACCAAATCGCGGAAGCCCTAAAGGTTCGCAAGGGTTTGGACGCAGATGTTTTGCATCTACGCAACCAATCCTCTCTTCCTGGTATTAAAAGTGTCGAAGCAAAGCAGATTAAAACCTACTTGCATCGCGTTGACAATCTTGGAGTGAATGAATCAATGTGTACTCCGTGCTATAATGCAAGAACAACGGCCTTGATTGCCTACGCGCGGAATTGCGGAGCTGAAGAATTCGTCATCGGTCAACATCTTACAGATATGCTGACTACTTTAATGAAATGTTATTGGACAGAGAAGTATTTCTTTGCTTTTACGGAACTACGGGGCATTGCTTACGATGGTTATAAGATGGCGGATTTTATCGCATCCAGTACTATCGATCTGCAATATGTCGAGGAAATGGCTAAAGAAGGTCGTGCGACCACTGACGATCCGCCAGTTGAGAATATTGGCGACGGTGTTCGTCTTGTTCGTCCGTTGGCCGAAGTGAAGGAAAGGGATATCGCGGCATTTGCCGGTAATTATCCTCATACTAGCACGAATTGTACTTGGCGTGAACGTATGCCGTGGCCGTTCAGACTTCTCGTACAGAGAGATCTGTACAAACGAGTCGTGGCTGACCCCGAAATTGAGGATTTTCTTTTTCGACTTGTAATGCTCAACATCAAAGACGACGGATTATTGAAACAGAGGCCAAGGAATCAAAGAGAGGATTTATATCCTGGCTTCAAACCTTTCATCAAGAAGCTTTAAAAGGAGGTAAAACTATGATTATAGTTTCAGCATGCTTAGCAGGGATTCCCTGTAACTACAATGGCGAAGCGACGCCAGATAAACGAGTGATTTGTCTTATTAAAGAGGGACTAGCTTTTCCTGTATGTCCGGAAGTTCTTGGCGGCCTAACGATTCCAAGAAACCAGGCACGAATTACGGATGGTGATGGTTATACAGTTCTTGAAAAGAAAAGTGGATTGATTACTACTGATGGACGAGATGTCACCAAGCAATTTCTAAAGGGGGCAGAACATACCTTGAAGGTTCTACGTCTTCTTGGAATTGATACGGTGATTTTTAAACAGTATAGTCCATCGTGTGGTTGTGGTTTAACACTTGGTGGTCTATTTGAGCCAGATAGAATAAGAGGCGATGGAGTTGCCACAGCCCTTCTTAAGGGGCAGGGAATTAAGGTTTTTTCGGAGGAAAGCTTAACAGATAAATTCTTTAAGAATTTAAGAATAGAACACTTAAAGAATAAAAAAGAGCCTGTTCTTATTAGTATGTGTGGGTTGGGTATTCCTTGTCAATATCGCGCACATTCATTTTCAAGAAAAGGCTTTATTGCCAAACTTAAAGATAAGTATGATCTTTGTCCTCTTTGTTCCGAGCAGTTCGGAGGGCTACCTACGCCTAGGATCGCTTGTCATATAGAGAAAAGCCGAGTTATCGGTAAAGATGGCAAAGATTATACAAAGCCGTATCAGCATGGGGCATCTATTGTCCTTAATTTCGCCAAAATGGCTGGAATAAAAAAGGCCTATATGAAAAAAGGTTCTCCTTCTTGTGGAGATGGTGGAGTTACAAGGAGAATGCTTGAGGAGGTGGGTATTAAAGTTTGCCTTTTATAGCTATTAATATTTTAAAAGAGCGTTTGGAGGCGCTCTTTTTTATTTTGGCCAATTGTTGGCTATCAAATCTTTTTCTGTCATTACTTTAATTCCGTTTTTTCTCAATAAAGCAGCAGCGACACCATCTCCACTAATTAATTCTTGAAAAGAAGTGCTATTGTATATTAATCCGGCTCCGCAAGAAGGACTTTTAGCTTTTAATATGGCTAAGTCAATATTGTTTTCTTTTGCAATTTTCAAGGTTCTCTCAGCTCCTTTGATAAATTTATCTGTTACATCATCGCCCTTTACAGTTTTGACTTTTGCCTTACCCTCAATAACATCTTTGCCTGTGCCTCCTATTATAGCGGCTCCGTCACGAGGAACAGGCATATTTCCTAAAACTTCTGGACATACAGCAACAAACTTACCTTTATCTTTAAGGAATTCTAAAAGTTTTTCTGTTAAGTCGTTTTCTTTATTATACTGACAGTTTATGCCTAATAAACAAGCCGATACTAAAATCATATATTTATTTTAATACATCTATTAAATTTTAGCAATTGTTTATTTATAATGGTGTTAGTGCGACCGAGACGGGTTCGAGTCCTAGTCCGGCATTAGTGGTCGTAGAGCTATTTCAGCCCTTATGTTAGAATAGGATAATGTTACAGCCATATTTTATAAAATTTGAAAAACCAAAAAACAACCAATAATCTTTTAGAATATTGCAAAATGGATACGCTTGCGATGGTAGAAATTTTTAAACTCATTCAACCATCATAAAAAATAAATATAATTAAAATTTATGGAAAGTTTTGAAAACTTCATTGTTAAAAATAAATTAAAAGGGTTAGACTTTGTTAAGAGTGTTTTAAATTATGAGCAGAATAGATTTGAAAAGAGATTTGTTAGAGATTCGGTTTTTGAAGATATAAATAAAAATTTTGGCATTTTCCCAGCAGTAAAAGTTTACCCTGTATATTTTGGAGGAGATATAACTAATCCAAAGGGGAAGATAATATTTATTGGCATCAATCCTGGATATAGCCCAGAGTTAAACAAAGTAGAACAGAAATGGGTAGAAGACAATGGTTATTTTCAAGGTTATTCTCATTTATTTGAATTTTTCTCATCTGAAAATAATGGATTACTTCCATATTTTGCTAATATAGCAGGTTTTTTAAAAAGGCTAAAAAATATAGAAGAAATTGATTGGCAATGGTTTCAAGATAATTTTATAGGTCTAGAAATGATTCCTTACCATTCTAGTGACGCTAATGGTTTGAGAATAAACGACTTAAAATATTATAGGAAAACTTATTTTGAAGTTTTTTTAAGGATGTTAAATTACTTAAATCCCAAAGAACCGATATTTTTTAATGGTTTTGCAACTTTTGAAAAATATTTCAGTGACAAAATTTTTCAAGACATAATTACTTTTAAGAAAGTTGATAATATCTGGAAAGGAAAAATAAAAGGGTACTCTTTTATTGGTTTACCATTTCTTAATAGGCCTAGGGGAGGAAAAGATAATTTAGTGAAGTCAATTAAGTAGGTAATTTCGTAAACTGGTTAAAAGACAACCAAGCTTCTTTTACACAAAGCTCAATTCACTCAATTCCTTCCTTATTCCCACCCATTCAAAAGTTCGAAAATCGTCCCATCCGTCCAGCAACTTAGTGCAGAGGTCTGAGAAATCAAGAAACATTAAGATTGATCAAATAGACAATTTTTAGTAGAATAAAATAAAGTTATAAAATTATGAACAAATTTCAAAAACAAATTAAAAAGTTTACCGATGACAGAGATTGGAGTCAATTTTATAATCCTAAGGATATTTTATTGGGTATAGTTGAAGAAGTCGGCGAATTAAGAAATCTGGTTAAATGGGAGCAAAACCCGGAAATACTCAAAAAAGTTTTAAATAAAAATAAAGCAGAAGTTAAAGATATGGTAGGAGATACATACTGGTTTTTAGCGGTATTAGCTAATAGTTGCGGGATAGATGTTGATGAAGCAATGAAAATGACTATAGAAGATAACAAAAAAAGATTTCCAATCTCCAAAACAAAAGGTAAACACACTAACCTTTATCTTGGTGGTCACGACGGAAAATATAAGAAATAGGGGAGACCGAGAGGCCTATTTTGAGACATTGCAGAATAGCTCTATTTTATCTTCAAATTACAGGTTC
>CAYOZF010000017.1:0-3541 GCA_964408385.1 uncultured Candidatus Saccharibacteria bacterium
CATGTTAATGGAAGATTTATCTTCATATACAAGCAGCAGAAGCAACCTTGTCTCCCGGGCTTAATTTCATTATTCTTACTCCCTGGGTTGATCTGCTTATTTTAGCTATTGAAGATATCTTTGTCCTGATTACCTGGCCCTTCTGGGAAATAACAATCAAGTCCTCTTCGTCTGTTATAATCCTGGAGAAAACCAGCTCGCCTGTTTTATTAGTAATATTAGCTGTTTTAATTCCTGAACCGCCTCTTCCCTGAGCTTTATATTCTTTCAGAGCTGTTCTTTTTCCATAGCCGTTCTCCATTACGACCAACAAGTACTGTTCCTGGTTTTTGTCTACAATATCCATCCCCACTACTTTGTCTTCTTTTTTCAAAGTAATTCCTTTTACTCCTGAAGCTGGCCTGCCCATTTCCCTGATATCTTTTTCTTTAAACCTGATAGACTGGCCCTTCTTGGTTACTAGTATTATATCATTTTCTCCGGTGGTCTTAACAACTTTCTTTAGAAGGTCATCTTTTCTTAAGTTTATAGCTATTAAACCCGATTTTCTGACATTTTTGAACTCCTCCAATTTTGTTCTTTTAATTATACCATTCTGGGTTACCATTACTAAGTCTTTTATCCCCAGTTCAGCATCTTCCTTGCCAAAGCTTAATAAAGAAAGAACCTTTTCATCTGAAGAAATATCCAGGAAGTTAAGCAAACCTCTTCCTCTGGCTACTCTTGTTCCTTCTGGTATTTCATAAGCAACGCTTTGGAAAACCTTTCCAGAATCAGTAAAGAAGAACAAAGAATCATGAGTCTGGGCTGAAAGAAAGTGTTCCACAATATCTTCCTGCATAGTTTTCATTCCCATAATGCCCTTACCTCCTCTTTTTTGGATTCTATAGGTGCTAGGATTGATTCTCTTGATATATCCGCCTTGGGTTAAAGTAATAATTGTTTCTTCCTGGGGAATAAGGTCTTCTTCAGCAATTTCTCCGACTTTTTGGGTAAAGACCTTGGTTTTTCTCTGGTCTCCAAATCTTTCTTTTAATTCTTTTAATTCCTTCTTAATGACTAGTTTTATTTTCTGAGGGCTTTTTAAAATAGAAGACAGTTCTTTTATTAAAGCTTTCATCTGCTTTAATTCGTCTTCAATCTTTTTTCTTTCTAATTTTGCCAAAGCAGCTAGTTTGGTTTCCAGAATAGCATTAGCCTGAATCTCTGTAAGCTTAAATTTCTTCATTAAGTTCTTTTTAGCGTCTTCCCGGTCTTTAGAGGCCTTAATTGTTTTAATAACAGCATCAATCTTGCCTAGACATTTGTGCAGTCCTTCCAGAATATGAGCTCTTTCTTTAGCTCTTTCCAAATCATATTTTGTTCTTCTGACAACTACTTCTTTTCTGTGAGCAATGAAGTAAGAGAGCATGTCAGCTAAGGATAATACTCTGGGCTGGATTCCGTCTACTAAAGCCAAGCTGTTTAAATGAAAGGTTTTTTGTAAATCAGTGAATTTATACAAGCGGTTGAGAATCTTGTTGGCATAAGCTCCTTTTTGAAGATCAAGCACTATTCTCATGCCGTCTTTGTCTGATTCGTCCCTGATATCTTTTACTCCGTC
Source organism: uncultured Candidatus Saccharibacteria bacterium (assembly GCA_964408385.1). GTDB lineage: Bacteria > Patescibacteriota > Minisyncoccia > Minisyncoccales > GWA2-38-27 > CAYOZF01. The sequence continues at coordinate 1,604 of CAYOZF010000017.1, forward strand.
TATCTTTTTCATCTGGATTAATTTAGCCAGCTGTTCAACCAGGCTTGATTTCTGGGTCTGAAAAGGAATTTCAGTAATTATTATCTGGTGCTTTTTGTCTTGTTCTTTTATTTCTGCTTTTCCTCTGGTAACAATAGGCCCTTTGCCCTGGGAATAGGCAGTGATTATATCCTTTTTTCCATAGATTGCTCCAGCCGTAGGGAAATCAGGTCCTTGAACGAATTGGCACAAATCTTCAGTAGTAGCTTTGGGATTATCAACCAGATGAATCAAAGCATCACAAAGCTCAGAAAGATTATGGGGAGGAATATTGGTTGCCATTCCTACGGCAATTCCCAAAGAGCCGTTTAAAAGAAGCTGAGGGGCTGGAGAAGGCAGAACAATCGGCTCTTTTCTGGTTTCATCATAGTTGGGCCTGAAGTCAACAGTATCTTTTCCAATATCTTTAAGCGTTTCCTCTCCTATTTTAGACATCTTACATTCTGTATAACGCATAGCAGCCGCGCTATCCCCGTCAACGCTGCCAAAATTACCTTGACCACTAATTAAAGGGTATCTTAAAGAGAAATCCTGAGCCATTCTGACTAAAGAGTCATAAACAGCAATGTCTCCATGAGGATGGTAACGGCCTAAAGTGCTTCCAACAACTGTGGCTGATTTTCTGAACTTGGCAGAACTGGTTAAGCCGTCTTCATGCATAGCATAAAGAATCCTCCGGTGAACTGGTTTTAACCCGTCCCGGACATCAGGAAGAGCCCGGGCAATAATAACTGACATGGCATAGTCAATGTAGGAATCTTTCATCTCTTCAGTTATTTCTCTGGGCTTAACCTCGCCTATTTTATGGATTGTTTCTTCTTTAGGCATTTTGTTAGAAACAGAAAGCTTGTCTTTCATTGAGTAGCTGTTTCAATTATCTTTATAAATTGTTCTTCAGGGAAGTCTGGTATTTCCAATTTAGACCATTCCTGTTCTAGGCTGGAAACATCTATTCCCTCCATAATACTATTCTGTTCTCTGAACTCATCTACTGCTTTGTAAGAATTATATAGCCAGATGATTGTTAAAATCAAGCCAATAGCTATTACTATTGACCAGAGAATAGTTTTTCTTTCCTGTTCCGGCTTTTTTCTTAATTTGTCTAAAAATTCCACGTTTTAAGGTTGTAATAATATTATCTTTGCTTCTTCGCTGGATAACTCTTTTTTCTTTATAGTTAGTCTAGGCAAAGGTTCTAATTTCTTTATTCCCATTGTTTTCAAAAACTTGTCTGCTGAATCAAGCTTAATCTTAAGTTTGGGAATATGATAATGCATAGGGATAATTATTTTCGGTTCAATCTGAGCTATTATTTTTGCTGCTTCATTAGCATCTATAGTATAAGTTCCTCCAATTGGTATCATTAGGATATCAACTTCATTAATAATATCAAGTTGTTCAGAACTTAGTTCTTTTTGTCCCAGATCTCCTAAATGGCATATTCTTAATTCTTCTGTATTAATAGTATAAATTGTTGAACTGCCTCTTTGGCTTCCCTGGGAATCATCGTGGAATCCAGTAATGCCTTGGATAAAAGCTCCTTTAATATCATATTCTCCAGGGCCTTTTATTACAAAAGGATCTTCAGAAACTGCTCCAATATTATTATGGTCATGATGGTCATGGCTTACCAATACAATATCAGCCTGGAGTTTGGGCACTCTTAGGCCAGTTTCTTTGTCAAAAGGGTCAATAACAATTGAAACCTTGTTGTTTTTCCCCTGAGATGAGGAGATTTGAAAGCAGGATTGTCCATGCCAGGTTATAATCATAATTTAAGATTATATTTATTACATTAACGAATCAAGGTTCTCCGTCTTGGCGGAGGTTCTTAATTCTGAAAAAATCAAGGTTCTCCGTCTTGGCGGAGGTTCTTAATTCTGAAAAAATCAAGGTTCT
>CAYOZF010000017.1:3641-8398 GCA_964408385.1 uncultured Candidatus Saccharibacteria bacterium
AATCAAGGTTCTCCGTCTTGGCGGAGGTTCTTAATTCTGAAAAAATCAAGGTTCTCCGTCTTGGCGGAGGTTCTTATACTTTATTTTATCACAGGTTTATTTTGAAAACAAGATGTTGCTTTTAATATTATTTCGTGCTATACATATTGATATGATAGAAAATATGACTGAAAAGGACAATTTAATAAAGTTTCCTAAGATAGGCGATATTGTTGAAGGAAAGGTTATTGGAAAAGGCAGAGCTTCTGTGTTTCTTGATTTGGGTATTTTCGGGACAGGAATAGTTTATGGCAAAGAGTTTTATGAAGCTAAAAATAAATTAAAAGGTTTGAAAAAAGGAGACCCTGTTTTTACTAAAGTAGTTGATTTGGAAAATGAAGACGGCTATATTGAGCTTTCTTTGGCTAAAGCAGGTAAAGAAATTGCCTGGGAGGAGCTGGCTCAGAAAAAGGAAAATGATGAAAACATTAAAGTAAAGATTACTGGAGCCAATAAAGGAGGTCTTTTGGCCGAAGTATCCGGCATTCAGGCTTTTCTGCCGGTTTCCCAGTTATCTCCTGTTAATTATCCTAAAGTAGAGGGAGGAGACTCCCAAAAGATTTTAAAGTCTCTTCAGAAGTTTATTGGCCAGGAAATGGAAGTAAAAGTATTTGATTTTGATAGAGATGAAGAAAAACTTATTCTCTCTGAAAAAGCAAAGCAGGGCAAGAAGATTCAGGAGATTCTAAAGAATTACAAAGTTGGGGATGTGGTTAAAGGAGAAATAACCGGAGTTGTTGATTTTGGTGCTTTTATAAGATTCCCTCTAGACAAAGAGGAAACTTTAGAAGGTTTGATTCATATTTCTGAATTAGACTGGCAGTTGATTGAAGATCCTTTGGAAATAGTTAAGGTTGGGGAAAAAGTTAAAGCCAAGATAATTGATATTTCCAATGGAAAAGTTTCTTTGTCTTTAAAAGCCTTGAAAAAAGACCCTTGGCAGGATATTGAAAAGACATATAAAAAAGGAGATATTGTTAAAGGAGAAGTAACCAAGTTTAATCCTTTTGGAGCTTTTATCAAGATTTCTTCCCAGATTCAGGGCTTGTGCCATGTTTCTGAATTTGAGTCTCATAGCAGAATGGAGGAAACTCTGGAGATAGGCAAGACCTATAATTTCCAGATTCTTTCTGTTGAGCCGGCTGAACATAGAATGAGCTTGAAGCCGGTTAAAAGCAAATAAGATTCTCTCAAAAGAACTTGTATTAACGGGTTTTTTTATTTTAATTTTTATGTTATTATAAAATTACTATGAACCCCGTAGAGAAATTTCGATAAGTGTTTTTCTAAAAGAAAAATACAAAATTACGGGGTTATTAAAATATAAGTTGTTAATATAGTTAATCTGAATTTCGAGAATATTTATATAGATCGAAATTCTTCTACCGGGGTGAGATTTTTAGCTAAAAACTTTATCTTAATTTTATTTATTTTTCTGTTGATATCAGCGATTTTTACTTTGTTTGTTAATCCTTTTGACCAAAGTAAGGAGATTTCTTTAAGTCAGCTGGTTGAAGATATTAATCAGGAAAAAGTAAAAGAAGTTATTGTGGCTGGTCCGGAAATTTCTATCTTGTACAAAGATGAGAGTGAAGCTTTATCAAGAAAAGAAGAAGAGAGTTCTTTTACAGAATCAATGATAGCTCTTGGAGCAGATTCAGAAAAGCTTAAAAACGTTAATTTAAAAGCCGAAGGAGAAGGAGGGGTTTGGGTTTGGCTTAGTCCTCTTCTTTTGTTTGGCCTTCCTTTGTTGTTGTTTGTGTTTTTCTTTTTTATGATTTTTCGCCAGGCAAAAGCAGGAGCAACCCAGGCTTTCAGCTTTACCAAAGCCAGAGCCCGTCTTTTTGGAGCAGAAGGACATCCTAAGCAGAAGATAACCTTTAAAGATGTGGCCGGCTTAAAAGAAGCTAAAGAAGAATTAAAGGAAATTGTTGACTTTCTGAAGAATCCTAAAAAGTACTTGAAAATGGGGGCCAAGATTCCCAGAGGAGTGCTTTTGTTAGGAGCGGCTGGAACCGGGAAGACCTTGATTTCCAGAGCAACAGCTGGTGAAGCTAATGTTCCTTTTTTCCATATATCTGGTTCCGAGTTCGTAGAAATGTTTGTTGGGGTTGGTTCAGCTAGAGTAAGAGATTTATTTAATACAGCTAAAAAAGCTGCTCCTTCAATAATCTTTATAGATGAGCTTGATGCTATTGGCCGGCACAGAGGAGCAGGAATTGGAGGAGGCCATGATGAGAGAGAGCAGACTTTAAACCAGATTTTAGTGGAAATGGATGGTTTTGATAGAGAGAGTAATGTTATTGTTCTGGCAGCAACTAACAGAGGAGATATTTTAGACCCAGCTCTTCTAAGGCCAGGACGTTTTGACAGGAAAGTTATCCTGGATATGCCCGATGTTAATGGAAGAGAGGATGTCTTAAGAATTCATTGTATAGGCAAGCCTTTGGCTTCAGATATTAATTTAAGAGAAATTGCTGAAAGAACCCCTGGTTTTTCCGGAGCTGACCTAGCTAATGTTGTTAATGAAGCCGCTATTTTAGCTGCCAGGAAGAATAAGAATCAGGTTTTTCAGCAGGAGTTCTTGGAGTCAATTGAAAAGGTTTTGCTGGGACCGGAAAGAAAAAGCCATGTTTTGTCTTCTAAAGAAAAAGAAATAGCTGCTTTTCATGAAGCAGGCCATGCTTTAGTCTCTGCTTCTATTCCAGGCACAGAGCCAATAAGAAAGATTTCTATTATTTCCAGGGGTATGGCAGCTGGTTATACTTTAAAAATGCCCAGTGAGGATAAAAGAATGATAACCAAGAAGGAATTCTTGGCTGAGATAGCAACTTTGCTTGGAGGCTGTTCAGCTGAAAGAATAAAGTTTGGCCAGACTACTACTGGAGCTGCCAATGATTTGAAAATAGCTTCAGAAATGGCTAGGAAATTAATCAAAGAATACGGTATGTCCAGCTTGGGTTTGATATCTTTTGGGGAAAAAGAAGAATTAGTGTTTTTAGGCAAAGAGCTTTCTGAACAAAGGAATTATTCTGAAGAAGTAGCTGCTAAGATTGACAAAGAAGTAGAGAAAATTATTAAAGAAGCAGAAAAGCAGGCTTTAAGCATATTAAAGAAGAGAGAAAAACTACTTGATAAGATAGCCCATACTTTAGTTGCCAAAGAAACAATTGAAAGAGAGGAGTTTGAGAGATTAATGAAAACAGATAACAAGATTACAGTAAATAAGAAGCCGGTCTTGAAAATTAAGAAAACAAGAGTAATATAGCAACAGGCGCACGTAGCTCAATGGCGGAGCAGGGCTCTTATAAGGCCAAGGTTGATGGTTCGAATCCATCCGTGCGCACCAGGGGCATTTGGCGCAGTTGGTTAGCGCGTCACTTCGACATAGTGAAGGTCACAGGTTCGAGTCCTGTAATGCCCACATGAACCCCGTTAGAAATAACCATAATTTTATAGTTAATCAAAAAATAAAGCTATGTCTGAAAAAGAAGAAATTTCTAACGGGGTGAAAGTAATTTATCAAGATAAAGATCTTCTAGTTGTAGACAAACCAGCTAAAATAGATGTTCTTGGTCTAATGGAATTACTTTTAAAAGAGTATCCTGAGCTGAAAAAGGTTGGTTCAGCTCCAAGATACGGAATTATTCATAGATTAGACAAGGATACTTCAGGAGTCCTTTTGGTTGCTAAGACAGGAAAGGGCTTGATTTTTTTCCAAAAAAGGTTTAAATTTAGAAAGGTAGAGAAGGTATATCTAGTCTTAGTTGTCGGTAAGGTTGAGAGAGACAAAGGATTAATTGAAACTTTAATTGCTCGGTCTAAAAAGGACGGGAAGAAGCAGAAGGTTTATCTAGAAACAGAACCAGATTCAAAAGGGAAGAGAAAAGCGATTACTGGATACAAAGTTGTTGAAAGACTCAAACAATACACTTTAATCAAGGCTTTTCCCAAGACAGGAAGAAAGCATCAGATTAGATGTCATCTTTCCTATATTAATCATCCTTTAGCTGGGGACAAAGTGTATGGTTTTAAGAACCAGTCTTGTCCTAAAGGATTAGACCGTCAGTTTCTTCATGCTCAGAGCTTAAAAATAGAAATGCCTAATGGAGAAATAAAAGAGTTTTATTCTTCTCTGCCCGATGATTTAAACAAAGTATTAAAAGAATTAAAAAAATGAAAACAGAAGCATTTACTAAAGATCAGTTAAAACAAGGACTTCCAGATATTAGGCCTGGGGATACTGTTTGCGTTTACAGAAAGATTAAAGAAAAGGACAAAGAAAGAGTCCAGCCCTTTGAAGGATTGGTTATTGCCAAGAAGCATGGTAAAGGTATTTCTGCTACTATCACTGTTAGAAAAGTTATTTCCGGTATTGGAGTAGAAAAGATTTATCCTCTTCATTCTCCTAATACAGAGAAAATAGAGGTCTTAAAAAGAGGAAGGGTGAGAAGAGCAAAGCTTTACTACTTAAGAGAGGCCAAAGGCAAGAAGGCTAGATTAAAGAGAAAAGATTTAGCAGAAGCCTTGGTTTGGGAAGAAGAGAAGCCTAAAGCAGAAGTTAAGGAAGAAACAGAAGAAAAAAAAGAAGAATCTGAAGAAAAGAAATAAGCCCAGGTGGTGGAATCGGTATACACGCATGGTTGAGGGCCATGGCTCGTAAGAGCGTGCGGGTTCAAGTCCCGCCCTGGGCACATACGGGCGGTTAGCTCAACTGG
>CAYOZF010000018.1:0-4840 GCA_964408385.1 uncultured Candidatus Saccharibacteria bacterium
AGTAATTTCGCCGAAGACGGAATTATCTAACCGGGTAAAAAATACAATGAAAAAAAATAAAGGTTTTACTTTGATAGAATTATTAGTCGTTATCGCCATTATTGGAATTTTAGCAACAATTGTTTTGGTTTCTTTAGGAGAGGCCAGGAACAAGGCCAAGGATGCTGCTATTAAGGCAGAATTATCAGGTTTAAGGGCTTCAGCAGAGATGTTTGCTTCTGACCACAGTAATCTTTATACTGGTTTTGATACCGATCCAGATACTTTAAGGGTAGGCACTGGAATTACTAGTAATGGATCAAATATGATTTGCACTGTTTCTGCTGGCGGTGATGCTTGGGCAGCTTGTGCTCAATTAACAGCAGATACAGCAGATTATTTCTGTGCTGATTCAGCAGGAAATGCAAAAATAGTTGAAGGTGCAACTTGTGCTGCTATTACTGTTTGTCCATAAGGATTTTTTCTACACTATTTAAGAAAGCTACCCTTCATTTTTCTTAAGAGAGGTGAAGGGTTTGCTTTATCCTCCCAAATTTTTCTTTGAAAAACTTGGGAGGGTTTGTTTTTAAAGGATAAATAAGTTATAATATATATATGAAACTCAATAGCAGATATATTTGGGACTATGATGTTAACAAATTGGATTTAAGCAATCCTAAAGTTTTAATTTGGTATTTAGAAAGAAAAATAACCTATGGAGATTGGGGATCTTTAGATAAAAAGAGTTTAAAAAAATATCTGCTAAAATTGAAAATTAATCCCTATATTAAGCATATTTTGAGTAATTTTTTGAAAAAAAATGGATAGATTTTTAACTAATTTTCAGAAAGAAATTCTAAAACAAGTCGGCAAAACAGAATTAAGCAAATCTTTCATTTGGTCTGGCGGTACTGCTTTATCTTATTATTATCTTCAGCACAGAGAATCTTTTGATTTGGATTTTATGTCAGCAGATTTATTTCCAGATGAGTTTATTTTAGGAGAAATAAGGAAATTATCAGAAAATTTAAAAATAAAAAAAATAGAAGAACAAAAAATATATAATCGTCATAATTTCTGGTTGTCTAAAAATAACAAAATTCTTAAATTAGAGTTTGTTTTTTATCCTTTTTCTAGTATTAAAAAAGCTAAAAAATTAGAAGAGTTTAATGTTAGGATTGATTCAATTGAAGATATTTTAACTAATAAAATGCATGCTATCTTTGAGAGATCGGAACCAAAAGATGTTTTTGATTTTTATTGTATTTTAGAAAAAGAAAAGATTAAATTAAAAATAGTTTTTAGTTGGGTTAAGAAAAAGTTTGGAGTAGAAATAGATCCGGTTCTTTTTATAGCTAAGGTTTTAGAAGGAGCCGATAAATTAAATGAAATAAAACCCTTAATTGCGCTAAAAAAGCTTTACAAACCAGATAAAATTAAAGAATATTTTGAACAAGAAGCGCAGAGATATTTAAAAACAAAAATTCACTAAAATGTTTAGTATATTTATTTTTATATTCGGTTTGATTGTCGGGAGTTTTTTAAACTGCGTAATTTATAGGATAGAAATGAGAGATAAGGGTGGAATAACTTCATTTATAAAAGGCCGACCCCGTAAGAAAGCCTTCGGCTTCTTACGGGGTAAATCTTTTTGTCCTCATTGCAAGCATGTTTTATCTTGGCAGGATTTGATTCCTGTTTTTAGTTTTCTAATTTTAAAGGGAAAATGCCGTTATTGTAAAAAAGGAATATCTTTTCAGTATCCTTTGGTTGAATTAGCCACTGCTTTGTTGTTTATCTTAATAACTAATCTAGAATCTTCAGTTTTTAATATTATCTTCCTTTTTATAATCTCTGCTTTTTTAATAATAATATTTGTTTATGATTTAAAGCATTTAATAATTCCTGATAAAATTGTTTATCCGGCAATTGTAATTACTTTTCTATATCAATTAATTAATCTAAATATTCTTAATAATATCTTAACTGGTTTAGCTGGACTTCTTTTCTTTTTGTTCATTGTTATTATTTCTCATGGCAAATGGATGGGAGTAGGAGACGTTAAGCTGGTTTTTCTTATGGGGTTGTTGCTGGGGACGTCGGGGATTTTAGTTGCTTTGTTTTTTTCTTTCTTTTTAGGTGCTATAATAGGAGTAGGACTGATACTAGCAAAAAGAAAGAGCTTGAAGAGCGAAGTCCCCTTTGGCCCCTTCCTTATATTCGGAACATTCATTGCTTTATTCTGGTCTGATAAAATAATCCAATATTATTTTAATTTATTTATTCTTTAAATATGCCTAAGCAAAAGGGATTTACTTTGGTGGAAATGCTGATAATACTAGTTATCATTGTTGTTTTATTAATAATAGCTCTGCCTGGATATAATTCTTCTAGGCAGACACTGGCTTTAGAGCGTTCAGCAGTTCAGCTTGCTCAGGATATAAGATGGGCTCAGGAAATGGCAATGTCAGCCAGAGAATCTTCTGAATGTCCTGGTAAGTATGTTTACGGAGTTTCCCTTGACCAGAACGAGCCGGAAAAATATTTTGTATTTGGCGATTGCGACGAGGACGATGACGGGATTTATCAGCCAGAAGACGACGAATTAATAAGAGAAGAGTTTCTTGAAAAGGACATATCATTTAACATTCCTAATAATATTGATATTGTTTTTATTCCCCCGGACCCAACCGTTGTAATAACACCGGATTCGGAAACAATTTCCATTATTCTTGAAAATGAAAAGGGTGGAAGTAAGACTGTTAAGGTAAACAAGATTGGTTTGATTGAAATTGAATAACCAGTATAATAAATATAATATGGCTAATAATTCTCAAAAAGGAGTTTCCTTATATTTAGTTATTATAGTAATGTCTGTTGTTTTAGCTATTGTTTTTGGTACAAGCACAATCTTGCTTAAACAAGTTAAAATGGCCAGAGGAATGGAAGATTCAGTTATGGCTTATTATGCAGCTGAAACAGGGCTAGAAGAAGCTTTAAAAGATATAATAAAAGATGGAGCAGTTGATTTGCCTGAATATCCTCATTTAGTCAACTTGACAGAGGATTCTTTTTATGAAGTTAAGGCGGTTTGTTGCGCAGGAGCCAATTGTATTTTTAGTGGAGAAACAGGCGGTTCTTGTCCTGGATTGGGTTATTCTTGTCCTGAAGGAATGAAAGACGATGAAAATTGTGACTCCCCGAGTTATTGTATTATTTCCAGGGGCAATTATAAAGGAACGGAAAGAGTAATAGAGGTTAAATATGGTTTAAGTGAGCTCATCAACTATGATTATTTTTATTGTAGTGGCAGTATGCTGGGTTCTGTATATATTGGTAAGTGGAATGTTTGGGGCAGTGTTCACGGAAAGTTTAGCCAGATGTTTAAGGCTGACCAAGATTATAATTCTTCTGCTGTTCAATTAAAGCTTCGCAAGGTTGGAAATCTGAAGATTAATGGAATTCCTATTGATCTTAAAATCAGCATCCAGGGGGTTGCTAATGACAGCGGATACGGCTATGGCAGCGTATTAAATTGTTATGATTTAGACGAAGAAGATTATGACGGTTCTCCAATTTATGATTATCCTGATGGAAATAAAATATGTGAGGCGACATTATCAACTAGCGAAGTAAGCGGTTCCTGGAGAGAAGAAATTATTGCCTGGGATGATGAGTGTAGCTTTGAAGCCGATGATTATTATTTTTTAGTGATTGAAGATGATGTTGAGGATGATTCAGAACGTATATACGGAGATAAGCTTTATATAAGAACCGGTTTGACCGACATAGTAAACGCACCTACTTGCAATATTGTTGAAACTCCTTGTGAGGGAGATTATATGGAGGATTTGGGAGGTGAAATAGAGGATTTGTATGGAAAAGTATGGCAATGCCGTGGTGATTGTTATGATGAGGGTGTTGCAAAAGAGAGTATAATCTTTACTTTATGGCGTTGTCCCATTTAATAATTCAAAATGATTAAAACAAATAAAGCATTTTCAATATTAGAACTTATAATTGCTATTTTTGTTATTGCCGTAGGATTATTGGCTGTTTATGGTGTAACTCAGAAAATACTTTCTGAAACTATTGTTTCTGTTTCTCGTCTTGAAGCTACTTATCTTGCCCAGGAAGGCCTTGAAATAGTCAGAAATATAAGGGATTCTAATGTTATTTCCGGGAATGGCTGGAACACTGGTTTTGACCTTTGCGATCCTGCTCAGAATTATTTTTGCGAAGTAGATTATGATGGCCCAGTTTTAATTAGCAGAAATAATGATGAAGATTCAACTTATTTAAGATTTGAAAATTCTTTTTATAATTATGATTCAGGGGATAATACAAGATTCCAAAGGAAAATATTTATTGAATCAGTTGAAGATAATAAAGCAGACATTTTAATTGAGGTTATTTGGGAGGAAAAAGGCGAAGAGCATAATTTTTTACTAAACACTAGTTTATATGATTGGAGATAATAAAGGATTTACATTAGTAGAGGTTTTAATTGTTGCCCTTGTTTTGGCTATAATTATCGGGGCTGGAACCGGTATTTTCGTTTCCGCTGTTAAAATCCAGAAATATAATTTAAAACATCAGCAGATTTTTAGCCAGATTAGTTATATAACAGAATATATGAACAGGATGATAAGAATGGCTGGGCAGGGTGATGGAATTTGCATCCCAGAAGATACTAGTTACGAGATCTTAGAGGAAGACGGTTATAGTAAAATAAAATTCATAAATTATAATGAAGAATGCCAGCAATTTTATCTTGATATGGATTATTATATGAGTACAGGTCAAGGCAGGATATTATCCAAAACAGGAGAGCAAGATCCTGTTTTGATAAGTTCCGAGA
>CAYOZF010000018.1:4940-7604 GCA_964408385.1 uncultured Candidatus Saccharibacteria bacterium
TTCCTACCGCCGGTTTTATGTGTTCTAAAAATGAAAATGGCCCTTGGGAGGTTTGTGAAGATATTATAGCTCAGGAAAAAGAAGTGATTTATTTAAGAGATAATCCTGATACTGGAGGAGAATATTCTGTGCCAGGGAAATACCAGGATATTCAGGGAAGAGTCTGGGAAAAGAATGGCATTGTTTTTAATGCCGGTTGTGATGGTTGCGGATCAATGAAATATGAAGACGGAGAATTGCACGAAAGCGCTTCTACCCAGGCTTTTTATCCGTTTACAGAAATTACTTTAACCTTGTTGAAAGATTCGACTGATTTTCCTTCAGGTACTATACCTAAAACTCATTATATTTTAAGCGGGGAAGAAGGACAGGGATTGTTCTTTATGAAATGGCTTGAAAAAAATCCCGGGGATTTTTAATTATAACTAGGATTATAACCAGACTCGGTCTATTTTTTAATTTGGGATAATTCGGGATTATCCCAATTTTGTTTCTTGAAAAATAATTAATATTAAGCTATTATTAATAAAAAGGTCGATTAATTATTTTATTTTATTTTATTATGATATTTTTATACATTGTTCTAGTAATTGTAGTTGTTTTAGTCGGTTGGGCTGTTCTTGTCTATAACAAACTAGTTTCTCTGCGCAATAGAAGTAAGGAAGCTTGGTCAGACATTGATGTTCAGCTGAAAAGAAGGTATAACCTAATACCCAATTTGGTAGAAACAGTTAAAGGCTATGCTTCTCATGAAAGAGAGCTTTTGGAAAAAGTTACTCAAGCCAGAACAGCAGCTATGGGCGCTCAAACAGTAAAAGAGCACTCTCAAGCAGAGAACATGCTTTCTTCAACCTTAAAGAGCTTGTTTGCTGTTGTTGAGAACTACCCTCAGTTAAAAGCTGCTGGCAATTTTCTAGAGCTTCAGAGAGAATTAAGAGACAGTGAAGATAAAATTCAGGCAGCTAGAAGGTTTTACAACGGCAATGTCCGTGACTTGAACACTAAGATTGAAAGCTTTCCCTCAAAAGTAATTGCTTCTTTATTTGGCTTTACTAAGATGGATTTCTTTGAGATTAATGAGCCAAGAGCTAAGGAGCCGGTAAAGGTTAGCTTTTGAGTATGGCAACTTTGTACACTCAGGCTGATTCTAATATCCGCAAGACCTGGTTTTACTTAACATTCTTTTTAGTCCTTATTATTCTTGTTGGCTGGCTTATATCCTATTTTCTAGATACTTACCTCATTTTATGGATAGCTGTTATTTACAGCATTGCAGTCAGTTTTGTCAGCTATTGGTATTCTGACAGGATTGTTTTGGCTATAAGCCGGGCTAAGCCTATTGAGAAAAAGGATAATCCAGAGCTTTATCGCTTAGTAGAGAATCTCTGCATTACTGCTGGTCTTCCTTTGCCCAGGATATGCATTCTTAATGAGTTACAGCCTAATGCTTTTGCCACTGGCCGTAATCCCAAGCATGGAGTAGTAGTAGTGACTAAGGGCTTGTTAGAGCGTTTGGAAAGGGCTGAATTAGAAGGAGTTATTGCCCATGAAATGTCTCATATAGGGAACAGGGATGCTTTACTGCAGACATTAGTAGTTGTTTTAACGGGAGTAATAGTGATAATGACTGATTTCTTTTTCAGGATAAGCTTTTACAGCCGAGGCAGAAGGAACAATAGAGCAGGAGCAGTTATGTTCATTGTTGCCTTAGTTCTGCTTATTTCAGCTCCTTTGTTAGCTAGATTGATTAAATTAGCTATTTCCAGGAAAAGAGAGTTTTTGGCTGATGCCTCAGGCGCTCTTTTAACCAGATATCCCGAAGGATTAGCCAGAGCTTTAGAAAAGATTAGCCAGGATCCTCATGAATTGAGAACAGCTAATAATTCCACAGCTCATTTATTTATATCTTCTCCTTTTAAGGGAAAAGAGAAAACAGGTTTTTTAACTAAGTTGTTTTTAACCCATCCCCCAACAGAAGAGCGGGTTAGAGCTCTTCGGGGAATGAAAGTATGAAGTGTCCTATTTGCAAAAAAAAGCTTTTTAATACTATTTTTCATAATGTAGGAATAGATTATTGTCCTCAATGCCTTGGTCTTTGGTTTGAACAGGAGGAATTAAGATGGGCTAAGGATGAGAAAGACAAGGATTTGAACTGGCTGGATATTGATTTATGGAAAGACGAGAAGAACTTTAAAATAGCTCATGGTATAAGATTGTGTCCTAAATGCCGGATGCCTCTTTATGAAGTTCATTACGGAGATTCAAAGATAATTGTTGATGTCTGTAGGCTTTGCCACGGGGTTTGGCTTGACAGAGCAGAGTTTAAAAAGATTATTGCCTGGCTTAAAGAGAAAGCAGACTATGAAATTATGAATAATTATGCTAAGAATGTATTCAAGGAATTAGTAGAGATATTTACTGGCCCGGAAACATTGAAGGAAGAGATTTTAGATTTTTTAACAATTTTAAAGCTTCTAAACTATAAGTTTAGCGCCCAGCATACCAAAATAACCGATATCTTCTTAAAGCTTCCAAAGTAGAAGGTTATAATCCGGGATTATAACACATTATAACAAACTGGAGGGGTGCGCCGAATGGTAAGGCACTAGTTTGGAGAACTAGCGGGCTTTTTGCCCTTGCAGGTTCGAGTCCTGTCCCCTCCGC
>CAYOZF010000019.1:0-7600 GCA_964408385.1 uncultured Candidatus Saccharibacteria bacterium
ATAATTAAAATTTATGGAAACCAAAAAACCAGGAATTGGAGTAGGGGTAATGATTCTAAGAGACAGTAAGGTTTTATTGGGAAAAAGACATTCTGATCCTAATAAAGCAGACAGCGAGCTCCATGGAGAGGGGAGCTGGACAATGCCTGGAGGAAAGCTTGATTTTGGAGAAAAGCTAAAAGATGCTGCTTATAGGGAGGTTTTAGAAGAAACAGGCCTTAAGGTGGATAAAGAGGAGTTAAAGAATATAAGTGTTACAGATGATATACTAGAAGATGCTCATTTTGTAACCATTGGTTTTCTCTGCGAGAAGTTTGAAGGAGAACCCAAGGTTATGGAGCCGGATGAGATTGTTGAATGGAAATGGTTTGATTTTAACAATCTGCCAGATTATATATTCTTTCCAACAGAAAAGATTATAAACAAGTATTTAAATAAAACATGCTAAACAAATTTAAAAGAAACTATAATATTAAAAAGCAGGCTGTGACTCCTTTAAGGAAACCCCCGCGTTTGGGAGGGAAGAAGATGAAGTCTTTAGCCAGGTCAAGCCGCAAGAAAGCTAAATAGAGATTCTAACCAGCGTAATTGACATTATTCTCTAGGCATTATAATCTTTCTATAGTTGGTTCATTTGATAACTGAATAAGGAGAATGAATGATGAAAGTTCCATATGTATGCGGTCCTTTAACTGATCTGCCTTGGTATAGAAGAGGTTCAGCAAGGAAGTTTTACCAGGATATAGCTGGTTTATGCGAGCGGGTAATCTACAAAAGAGCTTTTGTCCCTCATAAGCATTTTGATCCCATAACTCAGCCGAAGTTTACTCCTCAGCAGGTTGACGCTGCTGAGAGAAAACAAATAAAGGAGAAAACATCAGTTTTAATTGTTGTTGCTCTTGCTCCTTCTTGGGGAGGAGGGATTGAAGTTGAGATGGCTAACAGATACGGCCTTCCAATCATAATCCTGCAGAAGAAAAGGAAAAGAACCTCGCGTTTGTTAAGAGGGAATCCAGCTGTAACAGAGATTATTTGTTATAGAAACAAAAAAGATGCTCTCTCTCAGCTGGCAATACAATTAAAGCTTTTTGTCGCAAGAGACATGATTGCTTATGGATAAGTAGCAGATCAATTTAGAGAAAATGGCGTTCATAGATAATGGACGCCCTTTTTAATGAAAGAGCGTTTTTAAAAGAATAGCATGATATAATAAACTAATAATATATGATTTGACAGAATTTAAGATTTGTGTATAATGAAAACAGCAAATTGACAACAATAAAATCGGTTAAGGAATGAATTATGAAAATACAAAGAAAAATTAATCTTAATGAAGATGCTTTGTCTAATCCAATGGCCTTGAAAGAGTTGGCTCAAATGTACGATGTTCACCGGAATACAATGGCAGACTGGCTTAGAAAGCAGATTGTTCCTAATATTCAGTTTTCTCCCAGAAGATGGAGAGTTCCTTTTAGAGAACTGCCATGTGACTACGATGGAATAGCTGATAATATCAGAGAGCTGATTGAAAAATTAAGGCATCTAAGCGTTTCTGATGTAAAAGTTCTAATCAACAAGGTGAAACCTCTACGTCCCGAAGAAATTAATCTTCTGGTTAAACAAGCAAAAAAAGAAGCTTCTGCAGAAACCCACCAGGTAAACGTTGCCTAAGCTCAACCACAGCCCGTTAAGGTAAAACTTATCGGGCTTTTTATATGGTGCTATTTTCTTTTATTTGTTGTATAATTATATAAAGGTCGTTTTTAAGTTAATAAGGATATAGCGCTATGAAAAGCATAAAGATAATTGCCTTAATTTTAGTTATTATTGGAGGCCTTAACTGGGGTTTAGTTGGCTTGCTGGATCTTGATGTAGTATCTAGCTTGTTTGGCGACATGACTACTGTTTCCAGAGCGATTTACGTTATTGTTGGTCTCGCAGCTGTAGTTTTGGCTGTAACGTCTTTTATGAAGAATAAGGCATAGACTTGATATTGATTACATTAAAAAACTCCCTTCTTGGGAGTTTTTTAATCTTATGATAGAATAAAATATATGAAAAACAAGTTTTCTTCTAACAAATCGAAAAACATCATTGTTTTAGGCTCAACCGGTTCAGTTGGAAAGCAGTCTTTGGAAGTAATCAGGAATTATCCTGATAAGTTTAAAGTAGTAGGAATGGCTGCTTTGGGAGAAGATATAAAATCCCAGATTAAAGAGTTTAAGCCAGAGATTGTCTATGTTGATGATGAGTCTGTCAGAAGCAAGTTATCAATAAACCCAGCTTCTTCTTTAGAGGAACTAGTAAGTTATCCACAGGCTGATACTATTATAGTAGCTATTCCAGGCACAGTAGCTCTGGAGGCTGTTTTTAAGGCAATTGAACAGAAAAAGCAGATTCTTTTAGCTACAAAAGAAATATCTGTAGTTGCCGGCTCTTTGCTGGAAGAGAAGATTAAAGAATATAAGGCCGATGTTCTCCCTCTGGATTCAGAGCACTCAGCTATTTTTCAGTGTCTGCAGGGAGAGAAAAAGGAAAGAATAAAAAGGATTATTCTCACTTGTTCCGGAGGGCCTTTTAGAGGGAAGAAGAAAAAGGATTTGGAAAAGGTGACCAAGGAGCAGGTTGTTTCCCACCCAGTTTGGAAAATGGGACCGAAGATAAGCATTGATTCAGCTACTTTAATGAACAAAGGCTTTGAAGTTATTGAAGCTCATCATCTATTTGATATTCCTTTTGATAAGATAGATGTTGTTGTCCATCCCCAGAGCATTATCCATTCCATGATAGAATTTACTGACGGTACAATCAAGGCTCTGCTTTCCAATCCCACAATGAAATATCCTATTCAGTATGCTCTTTTTTATCCAGACCGTTCATTAACCAATCCCTGGGGTCAGTTAGAGCTAAAAGACCTGACTTTTGAAAAACCTGATACCGAAACCTTTCCCTGCTTGGAATATGCTTATTCTGCCGGGAAGACTGGAGGAACAATGCCAGCTGTTCTGAATTATGTTGATGAAACAGCTGTGGATATGTTTTTAAAAGGGGAGATAAAGTATCTAGACATCCCTAGAATTGTTAAACAGCTATTAGACAAGCATAAAGTTATTCCTAACCCCAGTTTAGAGGATATCTTGGAAATCAAGGAATGGGTTGAGAAGGAAACTCGTGCTATAATAAAATAATTAATATTTTATTAATTATTTTGCCTGGATTAGAATAAGACTATAATTAAGAAATGAAAAAAGGATTTACTCTTATAGAATTATTAGTTGTTATAGCTATTATTGGAATTATAGCCGCTATTATCTTGGTTTCTGTAAACAGTGCCAGAGAAAAAGCCCTGATTGCTAAAGCTCAGGCAGAAGCCAAGCAGATATACAATGGTATTTTAATGCTTAATCTGGACAGCGATGAATGGTTAGCCCATAAAGAGCCCGATGAGGTAGAGCCAGGAGCCATTAATAATGAAATATGCGGGGACGGCTGTTCTTTAAGCTTGGGAGACTGCGAAGTTGGCTTAGTCTGTGATGATCCGGGTGATCCTTACGACAATTGGGACGGCCCATATATCAATACAATAACAGATCCTTGGGGCAATGAGTATTTTTTTGATACTGACTACGACTATAATGAGCATATGGGTCTGCCCGGAGAAAAGTGGGTGGTTGTTATCGGCTCCTATGGGCCTAATGGTCAGGGGTTGAACGATTATGACACTGATGATATAATTTATATTGTTGCGGAATAAATTATTAATTAATTTAAAAAATATGAAAAAAGAATATATCCATTCAAAAAAGAAGTATTTTATTTGTTTTCTTACTATTTTAAGCATTTTCCTAATAGTGCTTATAGTTTCTACTTCGGTTGATATTGTCAACAAGATAAAACAGGGGAGATATATTGGCCAGGAGGCTGAGTTCAGAAACTCTATTTCTATTTCAGAAACAGGAGAGGTTTATGCCAAACCGGATCTGGCTGTGGTAAACTTTTCAGTGGTTAATGAAGCAAAGACAGTAGCTGAAGCTATGAGCGAGAATACTGAAAAAATGAATAAGGTGATTGAAGCCATGAAGGGAGAGGGGATTGAAGACAAGTATTTGAAAACAGTTTCTTTTAATATCTATCCTCGTTATGAATACGACGAAGATTTTAGAAACAGAACTTTAGTGGGATATGAGGTTAACCAACAGCTTCAGGTAAAGATAAGAGATATGGAGAAGATAGGAGAGATTATTGAAAAAGCAACTTCAGCTGGAGCTAATGATGTTGGACAACTGCAGTTTACTATTGATAATGAAGAAGAATTAAAGAAACAGGCCCGAACTCAGGCAATAGACAAGGCTAAAGCCAAAGCCCAGGAAATGGCTTCCCAGCTTGATGTTAAACTAGGCAAGGTAGTCAGCTTTAATGAGAGCTTTTATCTTCCTTACTATGACAACGCCATATATATGCAGGAAGCAGTGGGTAAAGGAGGTTCAGCTCCTGATATTCAGACCGGAGAGAATAAGATAACAGTTTCAGTCAGTATTGTTTACGAGATATATTAATAAAAAGATTTAAAGAAAGATGCCTCTGTTTTCAGGGGTATTTTTCTTGACATAATTTGATAAGTTTGGTAGGATTAAATATTGTTTTTTCAAAATATATTAAGGTTAGAATTGAAAGGTAAAATCATGGTTCAGAAAATCTTATTAGGAGGGTTCAACGAGGTTGTTGCAAAGAAAAAGCCGTTTATGGCTAAAATCCCCGGTTTAGAAGCTCAATTTATTGGTAGAAAATGTGCAAATTGCCAAAGCGACATTTTCTGCGCCCACGCTGTTTTAGGATCAATCCATTATTTCTTGCATAGTTGTGTTAATCTTGATTGTCCACGAGAATGCTTTATACAAAGGGAAAACTTCAGCAGTGATTCTTGTCCTTTTTGCGGTAGAAAGATCGAAAGGAGGCAGGAAAATGACAAAAATTGAATGCAACTGCGGAGAACATAGAGAATGTTCTTGTCGGCCAGTGGGTGATGGTACAATTGCCATTGAATTTACTTTCTTTTGCGAAAACTGTAAATTTATAGATAAGGAGTGTGTAAATGTTGACGAGGATAACGAAGCAATTTGTCCGTTTTGTGGTCAGTCATCAAGAGAGCACAAAGAAACCAGCAAAATTTTATGGAACATGAAAGCCTGTAAATAAGGATTATTTTTACAGGCTTTTTATATTGACGCTTAATTTCTAACAGGATATAATAAAACAATGAAAAGGATTTTAGCTAAAGAAACAATTGATCAATTAGAAAAGAAGGTTAAGGTATCAGGCTGGGTTAACTCTATTAGAGCCCACGGCAAGATTGTTTTTATTGACCTGCGGGATATGAGCGGTATTATCCAGCTAGTCTGTTCTTCAGACCTGGCCAAGGATATCCGTCCAGAATGGGTTATAGAGGCTGAAGGCAAGGTTTCCAAGAGGCCGGCTAAGATGGCTAATCCCAAGGTGGAAACAGGCAAGATAGAGATTTCAGTGGAAGGGCTAAAAGTTTTATCAAAGGCAAAAACCCCGCCTTTTTCTATTGAAGGAGATGGTTATGATATATCAGAAGAAAAAAGAATGAAGTACCGCTACTTGGACTTGAGAAGACAGAGAATGAAGAAAAATATGATAGAAAGACAAAGAGTTATTCAGTTTGTCAGAGAAGAGCTTCAGGAAAAAGGATTTATTGAAATAGAGACTCCTTTATTAACTAAATCAACCCCAGAAGGAGCCAGAGACTTTATTGTTCCTTCTCGGTTACAGCCAGGAAAGTTCTATGCTCTGCCTCAGTCTCCTCAGCAATATAAACAATTATTACAAATAGCTGGAATGGAAAAGTATTTTCAGATAGCCCGCTGTTTAAGGGACGAGGACCCCAGGGCTGACCGCCAGGCTGAGCACACTCAGCTGGATATAGAGATGTCTTTTGTAGAGCAGAAAGATGTAATGGCTTTAATAGAAGAGCTGTTTATTAATATAGTTAAAAAGCTTTATCCTGAGAAAAAGATTCAGCAGATTCCTTTTCCAGTTCTTTCTTATGAAAAAGCAGTGAAGAAGTATAATACTGACAGGCCTGATTTGAGAAAGGACAAGAATAATCCTAATTTACTGGCTTTCTGCTGGGTAATTGATTTTCCTTTCTTTGAAAAAGACGACAATAACAAGTGGACATTTACCCATAATCCTTTTTCTGCTCCTAAACCAGAGTTTGTCCAGGACTTGTTAAAGAAGAAAAATATTAAGAATATTCTCACCAGCCAGTATGATATTGTTTTGAATGGTATGGAAGTAGGAGGAGGAAGCATCAGAAACCACCAGACAGAGGCTCTGGAAGCTGTTTTTGAGATTATCGGCTATAAGAAGAAGGAGATTAAGGATAATTTCGGTCATATGCTTACTGCTTTTCAGTATGGTGTTCCTCCCCATGGCGGTATTGCTCCCGGCTTAGACAGACTGCTTTCTATTCTCTTAGGAGAGCCCAATATCAGGGAAGTGATTGCTTTTCCAAAGACAGGGGACAGTAGGGATTTAATGATGGAGGCGCCTTCAGAAGTATCTGACAAGCAGTTAAAAGAACTAAAAATTAAATTAATTAAGAAATGAAGAAGAAAATTGTATTAGTTGCTTTTATTATTTCTCTGCCTCTTTGGTGGGGGGTTAATTTCTTAGAGAATTATTTAGAAGGGGTTTTTTTTGATTTAGAGTTGGCTAAAACACCAGAATTGTTTGTAAATAACTCAGTTGAAGAAAGACAATTAGCAGAGTTAAAGCTGGATAATCAGATAAGCAGGAGTCTTAAAGAGCTTGATATTAATGCTCTAGCTGCTCTTTCGGTAAAGATTGACAAAGATGGTAATGAAAAAGTCTTGTTTGACCAGAACAGCGAACAAGAGCTGGCTATTGCTTCCTTGACCAAGCTGATGACTGCTTTAGTTGTTCTTGATTCCTATGATTATTTCCAATTGATTCCTATAGACGAGGAGTCTATTGACCAGGAAGGAGCTGCTGGAGACTTGAAAATGGGGGAAAAGCTTTCTGTTAATAATCTTGTTCACATGGCTTTGATAGAGTCAAGCAATGACGCTGCTTTTGCCTTAACCAAGCCCTTGGGGCAAAGGGAATTTGTTGCTTTAATGAATGACTATTCCAAAAACATAGGCCTTAATAATACTTTTTTTAATAATCCCACTGGTTTAGAGCCGGATAATTATTCCACAGCTAAAGATCTGGTTAAATTAACAGCTTACATCTTGGAAAAAAAACCTGAGATATTTGATATTACAGCTAACACTTCCTATAAAATACTAAAACCTAATGGTAATCTCCATCACTTTATTGCTGAAAGCACTAATAAATTATTAAAAGAAGTGCCGGGAATTATAGGGGGAAAAACAGGCTGGAGCCCGGCTGCTGGAGGATGTTTACTTTTGGTTTTAGATGATCCCAATAGCAGTTCCTACTATATTAATATTGTTTTAGGAACTGATGACCGCTTTGAGGAAATGAAGAAGATAATTGATATTATCCAGTCTTTTTAAATTAAAATAATAAGATTGATGAATGAGATTAC
>CAYOZF010000020.1:0-2757 GCA_964408385.1 uncultured Candidatus Saccharibacteria bacterium
TTAAAAGAATATCAAAAAAAGTGCAACAGGACAGTGAAAGATTTTGAGAGTGAGAAGGAAAAGATACTTACCTGGGGTTTAGGTATTGCCGGAGAGGCTGGTGATGTTGCTGGCTGTATCAAAAAAACATATATCCACAATAATGATCAGAAAGAGGGAATAAGAGAGAACATGGGAGATGTCTTATGGTATATATCTGTAATATGTAATTTCTTTGACTGGGACATGGAGGATCTTTTTAAAGAAAATATGGAGAAACTGGAGAAAAGATACCCCGATGGATTTAAATATAAAGACGCTCAGAGGCAGGGAACAAGGACAGACTGGAATGAAAAGTAAACAGCCTTATTCAAGGGCTGTTTTGTTTTAAATAATTAAGTGATATAATAAAAGTAGATATTTTAAGAAAAGGTGTGGATAAGTGCTTATTCTTTTTAAATTAATTATGGTAGAATTATAGATAATGTTAGAGAAGATTACTAATTTATTTAGGTTTAGCCCTAAAGAATTTTTAGGTATAGATATTGGATCTTCTTTTGTCCGATTAGTTGAACTTGGGTACAAGGGCAAGGTTTTTAATTTGAATAATTATGGAGAAATAGGCCTAGTTTCTGTTAATAAGCCTTTTAGGGTGGTTAAAGGAAACAGCATTTCTTTTTCTAATAAAGAGATTGCTAAGGGTATTAAGGCTCTTATTGAAGAGGCAGAAATAACGACTAAAGAAGCTGCTTTCTCTATTCCTGATTTTGGCAGTTTTTTTACCAAAATAGAGCTTCCAGTAATGGAGAAAAATGAAGTTCCCCAGGCTGTAAAATATCAAGTAAGACCCTATATTCCTCTTCCTTTGGAAGATGTTACTTTGGACTGGTCTATTATTGAAGGAAAGATTGGAGAAACTGTTCTTAAAGTTTTGGTGGTGGCTATTCCTAATGACGTTGTTGAACAATATCGACAGATTTCTCAAATGACCGACTTGAGATTAAAATTTCTGGAACCAGAAGTATTTTCTTTAGCCAGATCTTCTGTATTCAGTTTAAAAAAGAACAACAAGATAATAGGGTTAATAGATATTGGAGCCAGGAGTACTACTTGCAGTGTTCTTGAGCAGGGAATCTTGAAAATAAGCCACAGCTTTAATATTGCCGGAGACGAGCTGACAAGAATCATATCAAGTTCCTTAAATGTAGATTATAGAGAAGCTGAAGAAATGAAAAGGAAGTACGGACTGCTTCCTAGCGACCAGATAAAAAATTCCAACAATGTCAGAAAGCTTTTGATTCCTTTAGTGGGTTCAATTTCAGAGGAGATTAAAAAAGCTTTTCGCAACTTTTATCTTCAAGAAGGAAAAGAAGTTGGAGAGATTGTTTTGTCCGGAGGGATTTCTTTGCTCCCTGGATTAAAAGAGTTCTTTTCTGTTGAATTAAAAAAACCAGTTAATATTGCTGATCCATTTCTAGAGATTGCTGCTCCAGCAATTCTCTCAGACACCTTAAAAGATATCAGCCCTTATTATGGTGTTGCTGTCGGATTAGCGCTAAAAGGGTTCGAATAATATGGTTATAGAAATTAGTCCTAAGCCAAAGTATAAAAAAGTGCCTCCTCTTTTAATTACAGGAGTTATTATCTGTCTGCTGGCAGCTATTGTTGTTGGGGGTGGCTATCTTTACCTATATCTTAATATAAAGAAGATAGATGAAAGCATTAAAGAAAAAAATCAACAGGCTGTCAAAATAAGCCAGGATGTTTTGAAAAAAGAAGCAGAAATAGCTCCAATCAAGATAAAAATTGAAGAGTTCTCTAGGCTGGTTTCGGCTCACGGAAGCCCTTTGGGTATTTTTAATTTTTTAGAAGAAAACTCTCTTCCAACTATTTGGTTTTCTGGTTTTAGTTTTGATTCTGGACAAAGACTAGTAACGCTTTCTGGCCATGCTGATGAGTTCGCTACTTTGGAGCAACAAATAGCTGTTTTTAAAGAACAGCCTGAAGTTGTCAGTCTAACAGTTTCTAATGTATTAGTAGACGAAGAAGAAGAAATTGATTTTGTTTTTAATTTAATTTTTAATTCATCAATTCTTATTCCTCAATTGGACATTGAAGAATAAGCGCAAAAATATGGATTTTAAAAAATACATCCCTATTATCTTAGTCCTAATATTTATTGGTTTACTGGTAACTGGTTATTTTCTTACTTGGCCTAAGTATCAGGAATTCGGCGCTAAAAACAAAGAATTAAGCAGTAAGGACGAGGAGCTTAAAGAAAGAGAAAAATATCTCTCTGAATTAAACGCCCTTTCTTTAGAGCTGGAGAATTATTCTGAAGAACTTTCCAGAGTTAATTCTGCCCTTCCAACAGAAGCTTCGGTAGCTGCTCTTTTCTACTTTGTTAAAGATATAAATTTAAAGAACATATTGGATTTTCAAACCATTGATATTTCTCAGCTTTACGGCTCTTCGAGAACTAAAGCCTCAAACAAGCCAACGAGTACAAGTTCAGGAGTTATTAGAATGCCTTTTTCTATTTTAGTATCAGGAAGCTACCCTAGATTTAAAGATTTTCTTATTGATCTTTATTTTAGCTCTAGAATAATTAGCGTTAAATCTTTAGAGTTTTCTTCTGGTGGGGAATCAAAGCTTTTGTTTGATTTTGACTTAGATTTAGAGACCCAGAAGTATAATTCAGCAGCAGTAGTCCAAGAATTTCAGCAAGAAACAGGAGGTATGTAAATTAATTAATAATTTAATCATTATTAAAGACAA
>CAYOZF010000020.1:2857-7585 GCA_964408385.1 uncultured Candidatus Saccharibacteria bacterium
CTTTGGAAATAATTAAATAAATTTAATCATTATGGCTGTTAATTTTGTTCAACAAAAGAAAAAACAAAAATATTTACTCTATGTTGTAGTAATAGTAATTGTAATTACTATGGTTCTTCTTTGGCTTGGCTATTTTAGAGAATCTGAAGTTTTTCCCATTATTGAAGAAGGTATTCAAACAAGCACTGTTAGTAGAATAACTATAGATTTAGAAGTTCTAAAGAACCCTTTTATAAAAAAGCTAGAACCTTTTGAGGGTATTTCTGATTTTGAGGGCCAGAAAGGTCGGGCTAATCCATTCTTACCTTATTAAAGCTTTAGGAATATAAAATGTCTTTAGTCAAAGAATTAGTTAAAAAAAATCTATTACAGAAATCAAGAGCTACTAGTCTGGAATATGAAGTTAAGTCTTCGGGCAAAAGCGAAGAAGAGATTATTTTAGATAAAAAAATTGTTTCCGAGGATTTCTTATTTGGCTTGAAGAGCGAGAATCTGAAAATACCGATTAAAACAATTTCTCCTGAAGAAGTTCTTTTAAAGGTATTAGAAACAGTTCCTGAAGATTCAGCTAAGTATTATAAGATGATACCTTTGTCTAAAAAGGATAACCATTTAGAAATAGGAATGGTTTATCCCGAAGATCTGAAAGCCAGAGAAGCTTTAGAGTTTTTAGCCCGCCAGAACAAATTTACTTATAATATTTTTCTAATAACCCTTTCTAATTTCAATGGACTTTTAAAGAAATACAAAACACTGAAAAAAGAAGTAACAGTTGCCTTGGAAGAACTGGAAACAGAACTCGAAGAAGAAGAAGGCAAAGCGCCAGCAGCCAAAAGTGAATTTGAAAGAATAGTTGAAGAAGCTCCTATTTCTAAAGTAGTGGCTGTGATATTAAGACATGCTGTTGACGGCAATGCTTCCGATATTCATATTGAGCCTACCAAAGAGAAGATAAGGATTCGTTTTAGATTAGACGGCATTCTTCATTCCAGCTTATTTCTACCTTTAAAAATTCTTCCAGCCGTTGTTGCTAGAGTTAAGATTCTTTCTAATTTAAAAATAGATGAGAGCAGAGTTCCTCAAGACGGCAGGTTTTCTGCTAAAATTGGAAACCGGGGCATTGATTTCAGGATTTCTACTTTCCCTACTAATTTGGGTGAAAAAGTAGTAATCAGAATTCTTGATCCTATTCAAAGAAAGGTTGATTTCAAGGAATTAGGAATAAGCGGTAGAAACCTTAAGGTTATGCAAGAATCATTTAAAAAGAGTTATGGTATGATTTTAGCAACTGGTCCTACTGGCTGCGGTAAAACTACTACTCTTTATGCTGTTTTAGGAGTTTTTAATAAAGAAGAAGTCAATATAGTAACCTTGGAAGATCCAGTAGAATATTTTATTGAAGGAGTTAACCAGTCCCAGGTAAGGCCCGAAATTAATTATACTTTTGCTAATGGTCTCCGTTCTACCTTAAGACAGGATCCCGATATTGTAATGGTTGGTGAAATCAGGGATGAAGAAACAGCTTCTTTGACTGTCCACGCCGCTTTGACCGGCCATATTGTTCTTTCTACTTTGCATACTTCCAATACCGCCGGGGTTATACCAAGATTAATTGATATGGGCATAAAACCCTTCCTGCTCCAGCCTACCTTAAGCTTAATCATGGCCCAAAGACTAATAAGAAAACTTTGTCCTTTTTGTAAAAAGAAGGTAAAAGCAGGAGGAGAAGCTTTAAAAATAATTAATCAAACCTTAGGGTCTATGCCTATAGAAGCTAAGAAAGATATTAAAGCATCCGGGGATATTTATGAGCCGGTTGGCTGTAAAAAATGCAATAAAGTGGGTTATTCCGGCCGAATTGGAATTTTTGAAGTCTTGGAAATGACTGATGAACTAGGCAAGTTAATTCTTAAAAGACCTTCTGAGGGAGATATTCGGAAAGAAGCTGACCGTCAAGGCATGATATCAATGAAGCAGGACGGTATGCTGAAAGTTTTAGAAGGATCTACTTCTTTAGAAGAGATATTAAGAGTAGCAGAGGAAAAATAATTAATAAAACATATGAAAAAAATATTATTAATAGAAGACGACCCCTTTTTAATTGATATTTATGGCACTAAATTAAAGGAAGAAGGCTATGAGGTAGTTGTGGCTGAAGACGGAGAAAAAGGGTTAAAGAGCATTGAAACTGAAGATCCAGATTTAGTGCTTTTGGATATTGTTCTGCCTAATTTCAACGGCTGGGAGATTTTAAGAAAGGTTCAGAAAAAAGGTAGACCCCAAATTATTATTCTTTCCAACTTAGGGGAAAAAGAAGAAGTAGAAAAAGGCCTGAAGCTTGGAGCAGCTAAATATCTGGTAAAAGCCCACTATACTCCTACTGAAGTAGTAGCTGAAATTAAAAAAGCATTAAAATGAAGCAGAGCTTCTTAGTTAATTAAATAAAAAAATTATGAACTACGCCACCCTTTTAAAAGAACTTCTTGATATAACTTTAAACCAGAAAGCTTCTGACTTTCATGTTTCAGTAGGCCACCCTCCTATTTTAAGGATTTCCGGCAGGCTCATATCTTTGGTCAGGAGAAGAAAAATAACCCCAGAAGATGCTCAAAGCTTGGCTTTTGAGCTGATGAGTGAAGAGCAGCAAAAAAAGTTTTTAGCCCAAAAGGAAATTGATTTCTCCTATAACTTTGAGAACAAAGCTAGATTTAGAGTTAATATATTTTTCCAAAACGGCCATATTTCCTGTGCTCTTCGTTTGGTTCCTAATAAAATCTCTACTATTGAGGAATTAAATCTCCCCTCTATTCTTCATGAGTTTATTCGTACTTCCCAGGGATTTATTCTTATCACTGGTCCTTCCAGCCAGGGAAAATCTACTACTATGGCTGCTTTGATTGACGAGATAAATCATACTAGGGCTGTTCATATTATTACAATTGAAGACCCAATAGAATATCTTTTTACAGATGACAGGTCTATTATTGATCAAAGAGAGTTGGATAGGGATACTTTAAGCTTTGCCAGAGCTTTAAAATCCACTTTTCGTCAGGACCCGGATGTAATAATGGTTGGAGAAATGAGAGACCCGGAAACAATTTCTACGGCAATTACCGCAGCAGAAACAGGGCATTTGGTTTTGGCTACTTTGCATACTAATTCAGCTTCCCAGAGTATTCACAGAATTGTTGATAGTTTCCCTGGCACCCAACAAAATCAGATCAGGGCCCAGCTTTCTGGCTCTTTGCTAGGCATCGTTTCCCAGAGATTAGTGCCCAGAATTAAAGGAGGATTAATTCCCGGCTGTGAAATAATGCTTAATACTCCAGCTATAGCCAATTTAATCAGGGAAAACAAGGTTCACGAGATCCCAATGATTATTGAAACTTCAGCAGAAATAGGAATGATTTCCTTAAACAGATATTTAGCTGATTTGGTTAGGGCTAAAGAAGTAAGTTTAGACAGTGCTAAGAATTATTCTTTAAATCCTTCTGAATTAACATCTTTAGTAAGAAGATGATATATTTCTTCAGAATATGAAAATAATTATTTTCTCTGCGATATGAAATTCCATTACCAGGCAAAGACTAAAACAGGAGAAACCCAGACAGGCGTGGTTGAGGCTTCTAACAGGGAAGCGGCTTTTGCTTTGTTAAAGTCCCATGGTCTTTATGTTACTGTTTTAGAAGAAATGTCTCTTCCTTTTTATGCTCGAAAGCTGAAATTTACTGAAAGGGTAAACAAAAAAGATATTGCTATTTTTTCCAGACAATTGGCAATTATGGTTAAGTCAAAAGTGCCTATTGTTGAAACCCTAAGAACTGTTGCTGAGCAGGCAAAGAAGATAAGCTTTAAGGAAAAGATTTTCAAGATTGCCAAAGAAGTTGAAGGAGGGGCTTCTCTTTCCAAGGCTTTTTCTGACTATCCCAAGCTTTTTTCTGCTTTTTACATTAATATGATTAAATCAGGAGAGGCTTCAGGAAAGCTGAATGAGGTCTTTCTTTACTTGGCTGATTATTTGGAAAAAGAAGACGCTTTTCGGGGTAAGATAAGAGGGGCAATGGCTTATCCAATTTTTGTTGTCTTTGTTTTTATCGTGGTAGTAACAATAATAATGGTTTATGTTATCCCCCAGTTGGCAGAGATTTTAGAGGGGTCAGGCGCTGAACTTCCTATGCTTACTCGGATGGTAATAGCTTCTTCAAACTTTCTTAAAGTTTGGTGGTGGCTGACGAGCTTGATTCTGATAGCTTTGGTAGTTGCTTTAATTAAGTTTATAAGAACAGATAAAGGCAAGGATTTTTTTGACAGAAAGTTATTTAAAGTTCCTTTGCTCAATGCTTTTCTTAAGAAACTTTATCTTTCCCGTTTTGCCTTGAATCTTTCTACTTTGATTTCTGGAGGTTTGCCTATAGCCAGGGCTTTGGAAATTACCGGGGAAGTGGTAGGCAATAATATTTACAAAGAGATTATTTTTGAAACTAGGGACGGGGTAAAAAGAGGTGATAAAATAAGCTTGATTTTAGCCAGGTATCCTAGGTTTGTTTCCCCTCTTTTTCAGCAGATGATAATCGCTGGAGAGAAGACAGGTTCAATAGATTCTTCTCTTTTAAATGTAGTAGAGTTTTATGAAAGGGAAGTAGACAGGAGTTTGGATGCTTTTGTCCGGCTTTTAGAGCCGATCTTCATTATTGTTTTAGGAGGAGTGGTGGCTGGATTAATGGGAGC
>CAYOZF010000021.1:0-1799 GCA_964408385.1 uncultured Candidatus Saccharibacteria bacterium
AAAAACCAGAACCGAAACCTCAGGACAAAATCAAAGAGGTTGAGAAGACCGTAAAGAAAGCAGAAAGCATCTATGGCATTTTTAAGAGAAGGTAGATTTTTTAAACTAAGCAAATGGGCTGGATTTTTCCGGCCCTTTTTTATTATCTGTTGACAACCTGATATATATGCTATAATTAAAGAATACATATCAGCTCTTTATACGCGCTTCCACTTATCAAAAAATATTTTTAACTTTTCCCAACATGGAAAAAAGACCCAGGATAATGTTTATTGATAAGGCAAAGCCTCAAGAGATTTTCCTTTTGGGGCTTATGTATTAACAACACTCTTGGAAAGAATATAATGAAATATAGTTTTTATATGCTCTTTGAAACCATTCCTCTATCTTTGATCGAAGATAGGGTTACCTTCTAAGCCTAATAGAGAAAGCCTGTTTGGTTTCTATCTATTGGGCTTTTTTATAACTTAGTTTTATAATAGATTTATGGAATGCAATAAAGAAGAAAACTTAAAACAATGCCCTTGCACTTATCCTGGTTGTTCCAGAAAAGGCCTTTGCTGTGAGTGTATAAAATATCATAAAGAGAGAAATGAACTCCCAGCCTGTTGTTTTTCCAAAGAAGCAGAAAAAACCTATGACAGGTCCTACAAGAAGTTTATTGAAGACCACAATCTATGAGAATTTTTGTAAGAGCAAAGCCTAAAGTTAGAGAAGAAAAGATTGAGAAGATAGATGAATCTCATTATATTGTTTCTGTTAAAGAGCCTCCTTTAAAAGGACAAGCTAATAAAGCTATTATTAGAGTATTAGCTGATTATTTTAATCTTCCTCAATCCCAAATAAGGATTATCTCTGGACTTACTTCTCGCCAGAAAACAATAGAGATAATCTCTTGACTTTTTCTTTTCTTTAGACTAAAATAGAACTGTTGTTGCAATTTTACAATTCATTAAGGAAAGGAAAACAATGCCGAAGAAAGTAGCAGCTCTAAGAAAGAAACTAAACCCATTGTCTAATTGTAATAATAATAAGCAAAGAATGGTGGATAGCACCAAGAAAGGAGGCTTGAGGCGTTAAAAACTATTTCTTTAAGGGCCTTGCTTTAAAACGAGGCCTTTTTTATTGACACAGGAGTTTTGTGCTATAATATAGGAATATGAACAAGCTCCCTAACGATACGAAGAAACTAATTCTCTTTATTGAAGATGACCCCTCTACTATAGATGTTTACAAGACAGCTTTGGAAATAGCTGGTTTTGAAGTCGAAGTTTTGCTTTCAGGAGAGGAAGCAATAAAGAGAATGAAAGAAATAGAAATAGGAAAAGCCAGAAGACCGGATCTGGTTCTTCTTGATTACATTCTCCCTGATTCTGACGGAATAGAGGTTTTAAAGCAAATTAGGAAAAGTAAGGATACTAAAGATATAAAGGTTTTTATTACTACCAACTACTCAATTGAAGAATTAAAACAGAAGAAGAAAGTTATTGTTAAGGGAGAAAAGTTTGTTCTTAAAGCAGAACATCCTCCAAGTAAGATGATAGCTTTAATTAATAAGGAATTAGGCAATTAAAAAAGCCCATCCTTGTGATCTGTGGGGGTTGGATGGGCAGGGGCCCATCTAAGAGGCCCAGCACTACTACCTTTCTTCCTTGTCCAAATTGAGGGAATGAAAAAGGTGAAAAGTCTATTTGAAAGTACTAAAAAGTACACTCTATAATATAGATATTAGCAAGAGCAGGAAGGTCTGTCAAGAGTTGACAAGATATTTATGCTCTGCTAAGCTTAAAATATAAGAA
>CAYOZF010000021.1:1899-6519 GCA_964408385.1 uncultured Candidatus Saccharibacteria bacterium
TAATTGTCCGTTGGAAAACGGACATTTTTAATAAAATATATAAAAATAAATTTTTAAGGATATTAAAATATATGGATTTAAAAAACTTTACTTCAGCAATTTCCCAAATTGCAGAAGAAAAAGGCATTTCTGCCGAAAAGATAATGGAGAGCATTGAGACAGCTATTGCTGCTGCCTATAAAAAGGATTATGGTCAGAAAGGCCAAATAGTTAAAGCCAAGCTTGACCCTAAAACAGGTAAGGCTAAGTTTTGGCAGGTAAAAACAGCTGTTACTGAAGATATGATCTATTCTGAAGAAGAACTGGAAAAGCTAAAAGAATCTAAAGAAGAAGAGGACGAGAAGATCCGCTTTAATCCAGAAAAACACATAATGCTTGATGAGGCTAAAAAGATTAAGAAAACCATTAAAGCAGGAGAAGAGCTGGAAATAAAGCTGACAGAGAAAAAAGATTATGGAAGGATTGCTGCCCAGACAGCCAAACAGGTTATTCTCCAGAAGATAAGAGAAGCAGAAAGAGATATGATTCTGGAAGAATACAAATCAAAAGAAGGAGATATTGTTTCCGGAGTAGTTCAGAGAATAGAAGGCAGGAATATTTTTATAGATATTGGAAAAACCTTAGGTCTTCTCTCTAGAGAAGAACAGGTTTATGGAGAGTTTTACAAACCAGGCCAAAGATTAAAACTATATATTCTAAAAGTTGATGAAACTCCCAGAGGGCCAGTTGTTGTTCTTTCCCGGGCTTATCCTAAGCTGATTTCCAAGCTTTTTGAATTAGAAGTCCCGGAAATATCCCAGGGCCAGGTTGAGATTAAGTCAATTGCTAGAGAAGCTGGTTCAAGATCTAAGGTTGCTGTAGAGTCAAATGAAGAAGGTATCGACCCCATAGGAAGTGCTGTTGGCCAAAGAGGGACAAGAGTAATGGCCATAATCAATGAATTAGGAGGAGAAAAGATAGATATTATTGAATATTCTGAAGATCCAGAAGAATTCATTATTAATGCTCTTTCTCCAGCCAAGGTTGATGAAGTAAGGATCATGCCTAAAAACAAAGCTCTTTGCATTGTTCCCGAAGACCAGCTTTCTTTAGCTATTGGGAAAGACGGCCAGAATGTTAGATTAGCAGCTAAGCTAACTGGCTGGAAAATAGATGTCAGAACTGCTGAAACTGCTGATCAGGAAAGACCTAAAAAAGATGAAGAGAAAAAGGAAAAACCTGAAAAAGAAGAAAAGAAAGAAGAAAAGAAGGCTTCTAAAGAGAAGAAAAAAGAAGAAAAACCAAAAGAAGATAAATAACTAACAATAAAAATATGATATATATCCCTATAATTGTTTCTATCTTAACCATAGGTTTTGTCCTTTATTTGATTCAAATAATTAAGAGCAAGCCTTCTGGATCAGAAAAAATGATTGCTATCGCCAAGGCTATTCAGGAAGGAGCTGTTTCTTATTTAAAGAGACAATACAGAACAATGGGCTTGGTTTCTATTGTAATATTTATTGTTCTATGGTTAACCCTGGGTTTTAATACCAGCCTAGGGTTTTTAATTGGAGCCGTGCTTTCTGCTTTATCGGGATTTATCGGAATGATGGTTTCCACCAGAGCTAATATAAGAGTAGCTGAAGCTGCTAAAAAAGGAATTAAACCAGCTTTGGACATATCTTTTAAAGGAGGGTTGGTGACCGGTCTTTTAGTTGTCAGTTTAGGCTTATTGTCTGTAGCTGGTTTTTATCTCATAACCCAGGACTTGAAAGCTCTGATTGCTTTAGGGTTTGGAGCCAGCTTGATTTCTGTTTTTGCCAGAATAGGAGGAGGTATTTATACTAAGGCAGCTGATGTAGGAGCTGACTTGGTTGGCAAAGTGGAAAAAGGCATTCCTGAAGATGATCCCAGAAACCCAGCTGTTATTGCCGACCAGGTGGGGGATAATGTTGGTGACTGTGCTGGTATGGCAGCTGATATCTTTGAAACCTATACTGTTACCATTATTGCTACTATGATTTTAGGAAGTTTATTATTTAATAACCAGTCTTTTATTCTTTTCCCCTTGTTATTAGCCAGTGTCTCTATTATTGCTTCTATTGTTGGAAGTTTCTTTGTTAAGGGCAAGAAGATTATGAGAGCTTTGTACAGAGGAATAATTGTTTCTGCTCTTCTCTCTGCTCTTGGTTTTTACTATGTTGGGATGTTCTTATTCTCTAGATTAGAAATTAAAGGAGGTTATTTAACAACCATCTACTATCCTCTTATCATCGGCTTGTTAGTAGCTGGAGCTATGTTTATTATTACTGAATATTATACTTCCAAGAAATATTCTCCAGTCAGAAAGATTGCTAAATCGTCTGAAACCGGCCACGCTACTAATATAATTACTGGTTTAGCTAACAGCCTGCAGTCAACTGCCCTGCCTATTATTATTATTTCTCTTGGTATTATTTTCAGCTATAACTTCGGAGGAGTTTATGGAATAGCCTTGGCTGCTTTAGCCATGCTTTCCTTGGCAGGAATAGTGGTTGGAGTAGATGCTTATGGTCCGATTACTGACAATGCTGGAGGAATTGCTGAAATGTCTGAGCTGCCAGAAGAAGTAAGAGAAGTTACTGATGCTTTGGATTCTGTGGGAAACACTACCAAAGCCGTAACCAAGGGTTATGCTATTGCTTCAGCCGGATTGGCTGCTCTAGTTCTGTTTTCTGCTTATTCCCAGGAATTAATAGACAGAGGATTTACAGCTAAGTTTTTTCTAGATGATCCCAAGGTTATTGCTGGCTTGTTCATTGGTGGACTACTCCCTTATTTATTTGCTTCCTTGGCCATGTCTTCTGTTGGTAAGGCAGCTGGAGCAGTGGTTGAAGAAGTCAGGCGTCAGTTCAGGGAAATAAGCGGCTTGATGCAGGGAACAGCCAAGCCAGAATATGCTAAATGCGTTGATATTGTTACCAAGGCCTCAATAAAACAGATGATTATTCCAGCCTTAATCCCTATTGTCTTCCCTATCTTAATAGGATTTACTCTTGGTCCAGAAGCTTTAGGAGGTCTTTTAATTGGAAGCATTATTACTGGTTTGTTTGTAGCTATCTCAATGACTACTGGCGGAGCGGCCTGGGATAATGCCAAGAAATATATTGAAGAAGGCAATCTCGGAGGCAAAGGCTCTCCAGCCCATCAGGCAGCTGTTACTGGAGATACAGTTGGAGATCCATATAAAGATACAGCTGGTCCAGCTATTAATCCAATGATTAAAGTGCTAAACATTGTTGCTCTTTTGATTGTTGCCTTTTTAATATGAAAACAAGTTTTCTATTAATCCAAATTAAAAATTTAAATTAATATGAAGTTTGAAAAAAAGAATCTTTCCAAAACAGAAGTTGAGTTTGAGATTGAAGTCCCAGCTGAGGAGTTCAACAGGTTTATTGACAGAGCTTTAATGGATTTAGGCAAAGACCTGGAAATAAAAGGCTTTAGAAAAGGCAAAGCTCCTAAAAAGGTAATAGAAGAGCATTTTGGCTCAGAAAAGGTATTGATTGAGGCAGCTGATTTAGCTGTTAACCGAACCTACCGCCAGGCAGTTATAGAGAGCCAGCTTGATGCTTTGCTTAACCCAGAGATTAAGATCAAGAAGCTAGTTAAAGGGGATAAATTAATCTATACAGCCAAGACCTCAATTATTCCCCAGATAGAACTGCCTGATTACAAAAAGATTGCTTCCAAAGTAAAAAGAAACAAGGTTAAGGTAGAAAAAAAGGAAATAGAAAAGACCTTGGACTGGCTTAGAAAATCAAGAGCTAAGTTCACTTTAAAGAACGGACCAGCAGATAATGGAGACTTTGTTCAGATAGAGTTTGCTATTGAGTCAAAACCAGCTCAGAAAGACGGGTTTATTCTTGGCCAGGGCCATTTCCTTCCTGGATTTGAAGAGCAAATAATCGGAATGAAGGCAGGAGAGGAAAAGAATGTTAAGCTGGATATTCCCAAGGAAAATGCTTTAAGCAAGTTTGGGAATAATGTTAAAGTAAAAGTAATTTCAGTCCAGAAAATGGAATTAGCCGAGCTTAATGATGATTTTGCCAAGTCTGTGGGCAAGTTTACTAATCTGGATTCCTTGAAAAAGAACATAGAACAAGGTATTGCTATGGAAAAAGAACAGGCAGAAATGCAAAGAGTAAGGAATGAGATTCTGAAAAATATAGCTAAGAGTATAAAGACTAGCCTGCCTGACTCTTTAGTCAAGCAGGAGCAGGAGCAGATGCTTCAGGGTTTGAAAAACCAGGTTAGTCAGACAATACAGATTCCTTTTGACCAGTATTTGGATAAGATCCATAAAAAGGAGAAGGATATCATGGATTCCTTAAAACAGGAAGCAGAGAAGAAAATCAAAAGGTTCTTTATCTTAAGAGAGATAGGAAAAAAGGAAAATGTACAAGTTTCTGACCAGGAAGTATTTGACGAAGTCAACAAAACATTAGGTCGTTATCCTAGCGTAGAGCAGGCAGAGAAGCATTTAGGAGTTGACTTGGAAAAATTTAAGGATTATACTAGAGAGGTGATAAGGAATGAGAAAATATTTAAGGTTTTAACTCAAAATATATGAAGACAAGTCTTCTTAATAAATTAATA
>CAYOZF010000022.1:0-5618 GCA_964408385.1 uncultured Candidatus Saccharibacteria bacterium
TGTTAAAATTAAGTAATGATTAATTTATTTAGAAAAAGGGGAAAGCCCTTTTTGATTTTAGATATTGGAACTGAAGCAGTAAAGAGCCTGATTGTTAAAAAAGAAGACAAAAAGATTATTGTTCTAGGAACTGGTATTAGTTATTTTGATAAGTCTGGCCTTTTCCAGGTTAATGATTTTGAAATAGATGCTGTTTGTAAAGGGATTTCCAGTTCAATTCAGGAAGCAAGCAGGAATTTTGTTCTGGTTTCAGAAAAAAGAGATTTAAAAGGTTTACCAGTTTTGGTTCTTTTATCTTCTGATATCTTAAAAGCAAGAATTGCCTGGCAGGGGATTGAAAGAAAGAAAGAATCAAGGATTTCCAAGCCAGAAGAGGAAAAGATACTTCAAGAAGTTAGGATTAAGGCTAAAAAAGATATTTCCCAAAGCTTTACTAAACAGTCAGGCATTCTAGCTAATCATATTCACTGGGTTAAGATTAAAGTTATTGAAACAAAGATTAACGGCTATTCAGTTTCTCGGCTTTCCGGCTGTAATGGAAAAGATTTGGAAATTAAGGTTTTAGGTATATTCTTGGCCAAGCACTATTTTGAAATTATCCAGAAAATTGCTGATAAGTTAGAATTAAAGTTTCCTAAAATAGTTTATCTAGATAGAGGATTAACAATTAATTTCAGCCAGAGGCTGAAGAATGGTATCTTTATAGACGCTGGAGGCAGCATCAGTCAGATTATATTTTTGAAACAGGGTGTTTTAGAGAGAATTGATGAGTTTAAACTAGGAGGCCAGACTTTTTCCAAGAGTTTGTCTGAAGCATTAGGAATTGACGATGATTCAGCAAGAATGTTAAAACATAAATATACAGAAGGTCTTTTAAGTAAAGAGGTTGAGCAGAGGATTAAGAATATTTTTCTTACTGAAAAGTTGACTTGGCAGAAAGGTTTAGAAAGAAGTCTTAATCAGGCAGGTTCTAATATCTATGTTTTTGGAGGGGCAAGCTTAACCCCGGAAATTAAAACAACTGTTATTTATCCCAAGCATTTAAAAGATATCAAAGATTTAACAAAAAGCTTGACCAGCCCCCAATTTGTTCCAGCCTTATTAGCATCATATTATGATTAGCATCATAGGAAAGTATGCCAGAGAAATTTTTTGACATTATTCCTCCAGAAAAAAGGGTTGTTGAACCCCTTAAAGAGGAGGTTAAAATTAAAAAAAAGAGGCCTTTTTTAAAAACCTCTCTGATTTTATTATTACTACTAATTTTCTTGGCTTCTGTTGGTTCTTTGTCTTTCTCCAATGTTAAGGTTGAGGTTTGGCCCAAAACAGAATTATTAAGCTTTCAGGAGACAATTACTTTAGATTTATCAGTTAATCAAAGAGAAGGCTCTTTTATTCCTAGTAAGGTAATAACCCATAATAAATCAGGCTCTCAAGAGTTTTTTTCTTCAGGCATAGCTACAACAGAACAGAAAGCCAGAGGCGTTATTACGGTTTATAATGCTTATTCTACTTCTCCTAGAACTTTAATACCTTCTCGTTTTGTTTCTGCTGATGGAAAGCTTTTCTGGTCAATAGAGAAAGTAACAATCCCCGGAGCCAGATATGAAAAAGGCAAGCTTGTTCCCGGAGAAATAGATATTGAGGTTGAAGCAGCTGAAGCCGGAGAAGAATATAATATAGAAGCAACTACTTTTGCCCTTCCGGCTCTGGCTGGCACTGCTCTGTACACTACTATTTATGCTAGGTCTTTTTCTCCCATGTCAGGCGGTTTTATAGGAGAAACAGCCCAGATTACTGAACAGGATTTAGAATCAGCTGAAAATACCTTGTTTGAAGAATTGAAAAAACAGAGCAAGGAATTTCTTCAGGCCGGTACGCCCCAGGGATATGTATTCTTAGATCAAACCATATTATATAATATCGAGGAAAAGAGCAGCTCCCAGGAACCAGGAACAATAACAGGATCATTTTTTCTGGATATGAAGGTAAAATCTGAAGCTCTTATCTTTAAAGAGTCAGATATGCAGAATTTTGTCAGGGAGTCTGTTGAGTCTAAGATCGAACAAGGGCAGAAGCTTGAACAGGAAAGTTTAAGCATTGATTATTCTCTAACAGAAATAAGCCTGGAATCAGGTAAAATTATTTTGACTTTAGATATTAAAGCCAGAACTTATCAGGATATTGATTTGAATGAGATTAAAAAAGCTATTGCCGGGAAATCAATGAAAGAGGCAGATTTATTCTTAAACAATCTGACTGGAATAGAAAAGGTTGAGTTGAAGACCTGGTCATTTTTAAGGAGAAACGTTCCTGAAAATCTTGAGAGAATAGAAACCCTTTTAAAGCTTGACTAATCAATTAAAATTTGTTAACTTATATAATTGTAAATGACTAAAGATAAAAACATTTATAGAAAAGAGGGTGTTGTTTTAGAAGCTTTACCTAGTATTCATTTTAAGGTTAAGCTTGAAGATGGAAAGGAAATAATAGCCCATTTGGCCGGGAAAATGAGGATTTACAGAATTAAGATTGTTCCTGGCGACAGGGTAACAGTGGAAATGAGCCCTTATGATGAAACTAAGGGAAGAATTGTTTATAGAGGAAGATAATTTATGAAGATACGATCATCAGTTAAAAAAATATGTAGAGATTGTAAAATCGTCCGAAGAAAGGGACGAGTTTATGTAATTTGCAAGAAAAATCCAAAACACAAACAAAGACAAGGATAAATTATGCCAAGAATTGCCGGGAGAGACATCCCGAAAGAAAAAAGAATAGAAATTGCTTTGACCTATATTTTCGGAATAGGCCGTTCTTTAAGTAGAAAAGTTTTAAAAGAAGCTGCTATTGATCCTAACCGTAAGGCTTCAGAATTAAAACCAGATGAGGTTAACAAATTGAAAAGCATTATTGAGAAAAGCCATAAAGTTGAGGGAGACCTTAGAAAGGAGTTAATAACCAGTGTTAAGAGAATTAAGGATATTGGCTCTTGGAGAGGTGTCAGGCATATAAAAGGACTGCCGGTCAGGGGACAGAGAACTAAGACAAACAACAGGACTGTTAGAGGTAATGTAAGAAAAACAGTAGGATCTGGAAGAAAAGCAGCTCCAGGACCAACATAATATTATATGATATATAAATATATATGATATACGAATATATCAAGTATAAATAACAAGTATAAATAACAAGTATAAATAATGGGAAAGAAACGTATTATTGAGAAAACTGAAGAAGAGTTGTTAAAAGAAAGAGAAAAGGTAGAGGCTGGGGTTAAGAAAGAAATTAAAGTCAGACCTTCTTTGAAAGTTCAAGAGGGCCGAATTTATATTTCTTCTTCTTACAACAACACTCTTATTACTTTGACTGATTCCAAAGGAGCTGTTTTAACCTGGGCAAGCGCAGGATCTATTGGTTTTAAAGGAACAAAAAAAGCTACTCCTTTTGCTGCTTCCAAAGTGGCAGAAAGCATCTGTCTAACAGCCAAGAAGTTAAAAGTTGATAAGGTTGCTGTTTTTGTGAAAGGAATAGGTTCTGGTCGGGAGTCAGCAATCAGATCTTTGGCTACTCACGGCTTGGATATTATTTCTATAAAAGATATTACTCCTATACCTCATAACGGCTGCCGACCGGTTAAGGTAAGAAGAGTATAATTATGAACCCCGTTAGAGATAACTAAGCATTAATATTTATGTATAATAAAATAAAAGGAGTAAATAAAGGTTATATTATTAATACTAGCAAGATACGGTTGTCTAAGGGCAACCTATCTCTAACGGGGTGAATAATAATAAATGCAAAATCTGTAGAAGAGCAGGAATAAAGCTTTTTTTGAAAGGAGAACGCTGTTTGTCAACCAAGTGCGCTATGATAAAAAGACCTTATCCTCCAGGAGAAAAAGCCAAAAAGAGAAGAAGGCCTCTTTCTGAATACGGCAAAGAATTAAAAGAGAAGCAGAAGCTGAGAAATTGGTATAATTTAACTGAAAGGCAGTTTAAGAAATATGTCAGGGAAGTTCTTGATAAAAGGTCCAGGGTTGAAGATGCCAGTACTCTTCTTATCAAGAGGCTGGAGAGTCGTTTTGATAATGTGGTTTTTCAGATGGGTTTTGCTGGCTCCAGGCCTAAAGCCAGGCAGATTATTAGTCATGGTTATTTTTTAATTAACAATAGAAAAGTTAATATCCCTTCTTATGAAATTAAGAAAGGAGACAAGATAACCCTTCATCCCAAAGCAGGCAAAAAAGCTCTTTTCCAGGGTTTGGCTATTAGCTTGAAAAAACATAAGTCGCCTTCTTGGATTAAGGTTGATCCAGGAAAATTAGAAGCAGAGATAATTAGTGAGCCCAACTTAGAGGAAATGGCTCCTCCAGCTGAGGTTTCATCAATCTTTGAGTTTTATTCAAAATAAATTAACCAGCAATTAGTAATTTCTTTTACGAGTTGCTATCTTATATGATCCTTTTACCCCAATCTCCTAAAGTTATTAATAAAAAAGACAATAAGGCTGAATTTGAAATAGAGGGTCTTTATCCCGGCTATGGCATAACTATTGGTAATTCTTTAAGAAGAGTACTGCTTTCTTCATTGGAAGGAGCAGCCATTACCCAGGTAAAGATTAGAGGCGCTCAGCATGAATTCTCAACCATACCCAATGTTTTAGAAGATGTAATTGCTATTGTCAGTAATCTTAAAAAATTAAGATTTAGATTGTTTTCTGATGAGTCCCAGAAAGCCAGCTTAAAGATTAAAGGAGAGAAAAAAGTAAAAGGTTCTGATTTTAAGGTTCCTACCCAGCTTGAATTAGAGAACAAGTCAGAGCAGATAGCTACTTTAACCAGCAGCAAGGCAGAGCTTGATTTAGAGGTTCAGGTAGAAAAAGGCATTGGTTATGAGCCGGTTGAAAGGAGAAAAAGACCAAAGAAGCTGGAAATAGGGGTAATTCCGATTGATGCTATTTTTAGTCCGGTTAGAAAGGTCAATTACAAAGTAGAAAATATGAGGGTTGGGGAAAGGACAGACTTTGATAGATTAAAGATAGAGATTGAAACCGACGGCACTATTTCTCCGGAAGAGGCTTTTTTCCAGGCTTCAGAAATATTAATAAAGCATTTTTCTTTAGGATCAGATGCTTTTAGGCCTAAAGAGAAGGTTGAGAAGCAGGGGAAAAAGGCTGAGAAAAAGCCTGCTCCAGCGGCTAAGAAAAAGAAAGTAGAAAAGAAAAAAAAGAAATAACATGAAAACAAGTTTTCTATCAATAAATGATATATGAAGAAGCTTAAGCAGGGAAGAAAATTTGGCAGAAAGAGAAATCAGAGGAAAGCCTTATTAAAGTCTTTAGCCAGAGCTCTATTTCTCCATGGAAAGATAAAGACCACCCAGGCTAAGGCTAAAGAGCTTTCTTCTTTTGCTGAAAAGTGTATAACTAGAGCTAAGAAAGGGGATTTAGCT
Organism: uncultured Candidatus Saccharibacteria bacterium; assembly: GCA_964408385.1. Classification (GTDB taxonomy): domain Bacteria; phylum Patescibacteriota; class Minisyncoccia; order Minisyncoccales; family GWA2-38-27; genus CAYOZF01. Next base: position 5,454 of record CAYOZF010000022.1, read on the forward strand.
TCAACAAGAATTCTAGCAGAATATTTTTCAAAAAACTTAGTCAAGAAGCTAATTACAGACATAGGCCCTAAGTATAAGGCAAGGAAAGGAGGCTATACCAGGATAATCAGATTAGTTCCTCGGAAGTCAGACGGGGCTAAGATGTCAATAATTGAATTAGTATGA
>CAYOZF010000022.1:5718-5798 GCA_964408385.1 uncultured Candidatus Saccharibacteria bacterium
AGAACAAGTCTTCCATTAACATGACGAAGAACAAGTCTTCCATTAACATGACGAAGAACAAGTCTTCCATTAACATGACG
>CAYOZF010000023.1:0-5078 GCA_964408385.1 uncultured Candidatus Saccharibacteria bacterium
TTTCTGGATTTTTTAAAGGGACTAAAATGCCTGTTTTGCCGTTATCAACTGCTTCCCTGCAGCCCCTGATATCAGTAACAACCACTGGTTTTTCCATAGCTGAAGCTTCTAGAATTGAAATGCCCAGTCCTTCTCTGTAAGAAGGCAAAACAAAAATATCAACTATTGGATAAAACTCATCAATATCTGTTCTTTCTCCTAAAAACACGGTCTTTTTTTCTATATTATATTTTTTAAGAATTGTCAGGTTTATTGCGTCCTTTTTCTCTGGCTCTAAAAATCCAACTATTAAAAGCAAGGTTTCGGGAAACCTCTCTAAAATCTTTCTAAATGCCTGAAAAAGGTCTAAATAACCCTTTTCTCTTACCAGCCTCCCGACTATACCGATAATTTTAAAGTCTGGGCCTAAGTTTAATTCTCTCTTTTTCTGATAAATCCATTGCTGGGAAAATCTTTCTGGATTGAATTTGTTAAAAGCATCGATGTCTCCGCCGAAATATTTAATCAAGTGGGGTTGACAAATCTTTTCTTTAACTGCTGTTCCCATGTCTTCCTTGTTGACAAAAAAGATAAGAACGGAGCATTTTGCTGCTATTTTTTCAATAAGAATAAAGAATTTACTCTTTAACCAGGGGTCTATTACTTGAAAATAAAAACCATGAATAGTATTCACAATTATAGGAACATTAGCCATTTTAGCAGCCAGCTGGCCGAGCAAACCAGGTTTTGGGGTATGGGTATGAATAATATTGAATTTTTCTTTTTTAAAATAAAAATACAATTTGAAAAGAGCCACTAAGTCAGAGATTGGACTAATTTTTCTCTTAAGTTGTATGATTTTTACTTTTATCCCTTGTTCTTCAATATCTTTTACCCATTTTCCAGAAGAGCAAACAACAGAAACATCATAGCCTTGATTTTCTAGGAATTCTATTTGTTTAAACAGTAGAAACTTTATTGTAATGCCAGTGCTGGTTATATAACAAATTTTTGTTTTAAAATTTTCCATTCTTTTTAAATACTGAGAAACCAAAAACTTTTTTCTTCAATTTTAAGCTTAAAGGATGAAATTTTTGCCTTAAAGGAAGAAAAGAGTAAAAGAAACTGGTCCAACAAAGTAAAAGAGCTTTTGAGTAACCGGGGTAATCATGACGATGTTTCTTTATCAACTTGATATTAAGCTTTAACAGCTTTCTTCTCGTATATTTTTTAGCAAGATAACTGGGGTTTTTATAATCGTGGCCTATATAACAGGCAAAAAACTCCTGGAGATTATATAACCTGCTTATTTTTCCTATTTTTAAGCATAAATCTCTGTCCTCTAAACCCTCAAGCTTTTCATCATAGCCAGCGACTTCCTCCCAGATGTTTCTTCTAAAAACAACTGTAATGTGAGCAAAGGTATTGCTGAGTAAAATTACTTTCCTAATATCTTCATCGTTTTCCAGTAATAAATATCGCATAATTTCTTTTCCTTGTCTATCTATTTCAATTGCTCCTCCGCCAACTAAAGCATATTCTCTGTTTTTTTCTAAGAAATCAACCTGCTTTTCCAGTTTTCTTTTATCGCACCAAAAATCATCGGAGTCTAAAACAGCAATGTATTTTCCTTTTGAAGCTCTGATGCCGTTATTCCTAGCCGTGCTGGGTCCTTTATTTTCTTGTTTAAGATAATGAATCCGGGGGTCAGAAAGAAATGATTGAACAAACTCTTTTGTTCTATCTGTTGAACCGTCATCAACTATAATTAGCTCTATATTTTTGTAGGTCTGGGTTAAAACACTTTCAATTGCTCTTTTAATGCATTCTCCTCTGTTATAAGTGGCAATAATTACTGAAATTAATGGTTTATTATCCATGTTAATTATTATTTACAGCGTATAGTTTTGTATCTGTTTGAATGACTTTATACTGAGGGACAAAACCCTGAACAAGTTTTCTTAGGATCCTTGGGTCGTCTGGCCTATGATAAGTACATACAGCCAAGCAAGGCTTAAACTTCTTAATTGTTTTTTTAGCCCCGGAAAGAACTTCCCTTTCCATTCCCTCTACATCTACTTTTATAAAATCTATTTTTGGAATCTTTTCTTGACGAATAAACTCATCCAAAGATATTTGTTTTACAACTCTGTTCTTATCGCCTCTTTTGAAAAACCCGCTACTTGTATCAAAACGTTGCTCTTTCAGGCTCATTAAAAGAGGGCCTTTTCCCTTAGCTAAGGCGCGAGGAATTGCTTTAACATTTCCAGCTTTGTTTAATTCTATAGTCTTTTTCAACAGTTCATGGTTTTCAGAAATTGGTTCAAAAGCATAAACTCTTCCCCTCGGCCCTATTTTTTGGGAGGCAAAAATGGAAAAAACACCCAGATAGGCACCGGCGTCTATTACAACATCTCCTTTCTTCAGTTTTACTTCACCTCTTTCATAAGGGCCCTCTTCCATAATAAAAGGATCTTTCAATAAATAAGGGTAGATTAAATCAAAGAATTGCGGAATAATCGTCCTATAATAAGATTTATCAGCTACAATCTTGAAAAGTTTTAAATCTAATATTACTTGCTTATCTTTATCCAAAGAACAAATGAACAATTTAATATATCTATGATAAATCCTGTTTTTTAAACGAGACCCTGAGGGAAGGAAATTAGCTAGAAAGAAAGGCAGGAACCGAACGCTCTTACTCGGCTCTTTAAATAAAGTTTTTAATAACCTTAATAAATACTTTAATCTCCGTTTTATCTTGTCTTGTAATATCATAGTTTTTAAAATGGTTTCTTTTGATGCATTCCCCTTAAAAGAATGTAGAAAAGGAATAAAAGAAAAGAATAAATTAATCCGCCTATAATAACTGTGAGAAAAATATTAAGGCTGTAAATCAAAGGCTGTTTGATAACTATAAGCATTGCTATGCCGGAAAAAACAGCTGCTGTCAGAACCTTAAATATATTAAAATTAAAAGGAGAAATAGGTGTGTAATATTTTGACAACAGCACAGCTAAGACAAGTATAATGAAAGAAGATATTATTGTAGCTGTTGCTGCGCCGCAAAAACCGTAAAAGGGAATTAAAATCAAATTCAGAATAATATTTATTACAGCTCCTATCAATAACAATCCAAAGTTCTTTTTTTGCTGGTTAGAAATTACCAAAGCTACAGCATAGGGAAAATAAAGAAAATCAATAGCACAGACAAATACTAGAAACTGGAAGGCGATAATTGAAGGACTGTAATCCGGACCATAAAAGAAATTAATAATTTTAGAAGCGAGAACAAAACCGCCCATTACTATGGGTACTGCCAGAATAATTATTGATTCCATTTGGTAGTCCCAGATTTTCTGGAGTTTTTCCTTTGATTCTACAAAAAATTTACTTAAAACAGGGTAAAGACTTTTAGAAATTATAGTAGCAGAAATAACTGTAACAGCAATAATTTTATAAGCAGCGTTATACCAACCAACCTGAGCAATTTGGCCAAAATAACCTATCATCACAGAGTCAATAGACACATAAATCCAGCCCATAACAAAACCTAAACTTAATGGCCAGGAAAGCTTTAAAAATTTCTTCCAGATGGCTTTATTAAAACTCAATCTGATAAACTGAATAAGATAATGGAAAAGAACAAGGGCTAAGATTAAAACTATCAAATTAGCGATTAAATAAACATAGCTTAAGTTTTCAGCCGAAGGAGCAACAAAAAGAATAACAAAACTCAAAATAGCTATTAAGACTATCTGAAAAATCTTAGCTACAGCTTCGTATTGCATTTTCTGACGAGCCCGCAAGAAAGCAAAAAGAATATTCAAGAAACCGCTAATTAAAAGAAAAATGCCTAAAAGCCAAATTATTCTTTGAACAATTGGGTCTGAACTAATAAAAAATGAGCTGATAAATATTAAAACAAATACTCCTATGCTTAAAATAATTTTTAAAGAAAGAATAGCTGGATATTGTTTTTCTTCTTCTCTTTTCCTGGAAAACTCCCGAACAGTAATATCAAAAAGGCCCAAATCAGTGAAAATAACAGCTATTGAAGTAAAAGACAAAGCAAAGACGAATTTTCCATACTCAGCATCCCCTAAAATCCTGGCTGCATAAATAAAAATAGCTAGATTTAAAAAACGAGTTATTACTTCAGCTAAGGTTAAATAAAAGGTGTTTTTAAAAATCGTTTTATTCATTGCTTCTCTATAAACCATTGTTTTGTTTTTTCTATTCCTTGTTCAAAATCTGTTCTCGGCTCCCAATTAAGTAATTTTTTGGCTAAGCTGATATCTAGCTGGGAATGACGAATATCTCCAGACCTAGAAGGCAAATATTCGACCCTTCCGCCAATTAAGCTGCTTAAATAATTAACTGAATAAGGTTTTTTACTGCCTATATTAATTACTTCTCCGCCTTTTAGTTTACTGCTCTCCATGGCTTTGATATTAGCTTCAACTACATCGTCTACATAACAAAACCCTCTGGTCTGCTCTCCGTCTCCAAAGATTGTTAAGGGTTTGTTCCGGCTTTTTTGTCTTAAAAACTTCCCGATCACTGAGCTGTATTCGCTGTCAGGTTCTAACCGGGGTCCGTAGATATTAGAGTATCTTAAGGAAATTATTGGAGTTTTATAAAGCTGGCTGAATACTCCAGCAAACTGCTCACCCACTAGCTTCTGTAAAGCATAAGGACTGATCGGATTTAATATTATATTCTCTTTCAAAGGCAGTTCTTTCTGGTCTCCGTAAACAGAAGATGAAGAAACAAAAACAACCCTTTTGCTGTTGCTTGCTGCTTTGAAAACATTGATTGTGCCTAGAATATTTACCTCTGAAGTATTAACAGGGTCTTTAATTGACAACTCCACACTGGAAATAGCAGCTAAATGAAAAACCCAGTCAATATTCTGAAAAATCGGCTCAATTTTCTCAAAATCACAAATATCAAGATTATAGAAATCTGCTTTAGGGTTCAAGTTTTCTGTCTTGCCTGTGCTCAAATTGTCAATTATTAACTGCTGTGAATGTTTGTGTATTAATTTATCAGCTATTTGTGTGGGTATAATTGACGCGCCAGGTGTTAGTTTTGTT
>CAYOZF010000024.1:0-4628 GCA_964408385.1 uncultured Candidatus Saccharibacteria bacterium
ATGAATAATTCTTCTTTCATAAGCAGGCATAGGAGATAATATCTTTTCTTTTTTGGTTAAAGAAACTGTATCAGCCAGGTCTCTGGCTGTTTCTTTTAAATACTCTATTTTTTTCTCTTTGTATTCATTAATATCTAGATCGAGATAGAACTGCTCTGGGATCTGATGACTAAGCATGGCTTTTAAAAGATGCTGGATCTCAGCCAAGGTCTGACCATTCTGCCCGATTAATACTTTTGGATCCTCGGTTCTTATCTTTACTGGAATTGTTTTTTCTTTTAATTCCAAAATCTGGACTTCTGTCTCAAAGCCGGTTTTTTCAAAAAATCTTTTAATTATATCCCTAACTTCTTGTAGATTAATTTGCTCCATCATTTTTCTTCCTAAGCATAACATATTGCTGGCCTATTGTAAAGAGAGTGCTGACAACAAAGTAAAGACCGAGGGCTGAAGGCAGACGGAACAAGATTATAATCATAAAGGCTGGCATAAAATACTGCATTTGCTTTTGGACCTGGCCAGAAAAATCAGTTTCTTTTTTCCCCTTAGGACTGATAAGCTTTACTTGGATAAACTGAAGAATACCAGCCAAGAAGGCTATCAATATATTAGGTTCATTAAGATTTAGAATACCCAAGAAAAAAGGATCAATTATTCCAGGAGAGGAAACAAAGCTGTATAGATGAAGCATTTGTTCTGGCTTTAACCCATTCCAGAAAACCCTGTAAAGAGCTATTAGAACTGGCAGCTGGATAAGAATAGGTAGACAGCCGGAAAAAGGATTCATCTTTGCTTCTTTGTAAAGAGCCATTATTTGCTTTGTCTGCTCTTCTTTGTTGTCCTTGTATTTTCTTTGAACTTCTTTTATTTTGGGCTGAATCTCTGACATGACTTTCTGCGACTTTAATGACTTTGCGCCCAGTGGATAAAGAACGAATTTAATCAAAATGGTTAAGATAATTACTGCTATACCGAAATCATGACCAGGTAAATAATTGTATAATAAAACCAAACCGTTTAATAACGGCTGGTAAAGTATTGTGTTAAAAGCTGTGATTAAAAACTGCATTATGGCAAATCTACGCCTCCTTTATTCCAAGGATGGCATCTTAATATCCTTTTAAACCCCTTATATATCCCTTTTATTGTACCGTATTTTTCAATAGCTGAATAGCAGTACTGGGAGCAGCTCGGATAAAACCGGCAACGATGCCCTAAAAAAGGAGAAACTGCTTTTTGGTAAAGCTTAATAGCTTTTAAAGAAATCTTAGCCATTTATCTTTGCTTTTTTAAAAAGCTTGTCTATTGTTTTTTTTAGTTCCTGAAAATCGTTATCAGCATTAGGCATTACTATTATTACTATGTCTAAAGGTTTTTTTATTTTTTTAAAGGCGACCAATTCTCTTAATCTTCTTTTTATTTTGTTTCTTTCAACTGCTTTTTTAGAAAACTTTTTATTTACAATAAAACCGAAACGACTGGATTTTAAATTATTGTTTTTTATTTTTAAAACAAGTTGGCCCTGCTTAAAAGTTTGGCCCTTTTTAAAGACTGCTTCAAAGTCCCGTTCCTTTCTTAGCCTGTTCTTCTGGGAAAGCATAATTAAACACTTAATTTCTTTCTTCCTTTTACTCTTCTTCTCTTTAAGACTTTTCGGCCCGTCTTGGTTTTATTTCTTGCTCTAAATCCATGAGCTTTTTTTCTTTTTTTCTTTTTTGGCTTATATGTAAATGACATATTCTTATTTTATTTATATAAAAGATATATTTTATAACTTATATGTAAAAGACATATTTTTTAAAAAAATTATAATTTTATTTCATTATACTATTAAAATTTTATCTGGTCAATTTTATCAAAAACCATACACACCTTATTAACACATTATTAACAAATTTGCCTGTTTTTGTTTCATTTGTTTTTATTTTGACATATGATACAATACTATTGTAAATTAAAAGATCATGACCAACGAAGAATTGTGGCAAGCAGTACTTGCCCAAATTCAGCTTAATACTTCCCAAGCTAATTTCGCAACTTGGTTTAAGAACACCGAGATAAGTTCCTCTAAGGGGGGTCGGGTTATTGTCTTGGTCCCTAATTCTTTTGCTAAAGAATGGCTAGAAAATAAGTACAATAAAACCATTTTAAAAACACTCCACGACTTAAACGAAGAAATAAAAGAAATTAGTTATACGGTTGGTAAAAACAAGTTAAGAATATTAAAAAAAGAGCTCGAAGAGCTACCAGAAACCGACCAACTTGAATTCCAGGAGTTTAGAGTAAACAAAGAAACCAATCTTAACCCCCGCTACACTTTTGATTCTTTTGTAGTCGGTCCTTTTAACGAACTACCTCACGCTGCTGCTATCGCTGTTTCCAAAAAACCCGGCTTGGTATACAACCCTCTTTTTATTTATGGAGGGGTTGGTCTGGGCAAAACCCATCTTTTACAGTCTATTGGCAATGAAACTGCAAAGAATTTCAAAAAGAAGAAAACAAAATATATTTCTTCAGAAAAGTTTGCCTCTGAAGTAGTTTCTTCTATCAGAAACCACCAAATGGAGGCTTTCAAGGAAAAATACCGGGGCATGGATGTTTTAATTATTGATGATATCCAGTTTTTAGCAGGAAAAGAAAAGACTCAGGAAGAATTCTTTCATGTTTTTAATGTTCTTTATGAAAATAATAAACAAATTATTCTTTCTTCTGACCGCCCCCCCAAGGCTATCAGCGCTTTAGCAGAAAGATTAAGATCTCGGTTTGAAGGAGGGATGATAGCAGATATCAGCTCGCCTGATTTTGAAACAAGAATAGCTATTTTGAAAACAAAAGCCCAAGAGAAAAAAATAGACTTTCCCGACGAAATATATCAATATATTGCTTCGGTAATCCAGAAAAACATTAGAGAGCTGGAAGGAGCTTTAAACCGTTTATCAATGTACCAAAAACTGAACAATCAGAAACCAGACCTGGAAACAGCCAAAAAGTTATTTAAAAACATGCTCTCCTCTCCCCACGTAGTTGTTACGCCTAAGAAGATAATCCAAGGGGTGGCTGAGTTTTATGACCTAAGAGAAAAGGATCTGCTAACAGCTTCCAGGAAAAAAGAAATTGTTAAGCCGAGGCAAATAGCAATGTATTTGTTAAGACAAGAACTAAAAGGATCTTTTCCTTTTATTGGAAGAAGGTTTAATGGGAAAGACCATACCACAGCCATTCATTCGTATAAAAAAATATGCCGGGAGCTGGAAAAGGATAAAAAACTGGAAGAAGAGATTTGTTTAATAAAGGAAAGGATTTTTATCAGTTAATAAAGTGTTAGCATCTCTGTTATTTATCGTCTAATTTAAAAGAGGCGAGGAATAGGAAAAACTTTTTTAAAAAATAATTAACAAGTTTTAGGGATAATAAAAGACATCATTCTTAGACGCTTCTTACCAGTTTAAACAGGTTTATTTTAAAGAAATCCACAACACTAATAACAATAATAATATATTATTTATTATGAAATTATTAATACCACAAGAAAAACTAAAACAAGGATTAAATATTGTTGAGAAAATATCTTCTAAATCCTTAACCCTTCCAATTTTAAATAATATTTTAATTGGAACAGAAAAGAACTTTCTAAACCTGGCTGCTACTGATTTAGAAATAGGTATTAATTGGTGGGTTTTGAGTAAAATAGAAAAGGAGGGTAAAATAGTTGTGCCTTCTCGTTTATTGTTTAGCTTTATCAATCTTCTTCCTTCTAAAAACGTTAATCTAGAGATAAAAGGAAGTAATTTGATTGTTGAGTGCGATAATTATAAAACCCAAATAAAGGGATTAAATGCTGAAGAGTTTCCTATTATTCCTAAAATAACAGAAGGGGAATCAATTGTAATTGATAATGCTTCTTTTTGTCAAAATCTAAGCCAGGTTGCTGATATAGCTGTTCCTTCTACAACTAGGCCAGAAATATCTGGAGTATACTTCCTTTTTCAGAAGGATTTGATTACCATAGCCGCTACTGACAGCTTTAGGCTGGGAGAGAAAAAGATATTCTTAAAAAGAAAATCTTCTTTAGATAAAGAATATTCTTTAATTCTTCCTCAAAAAACAGTAAAAGAGATAGTTAACATTTTTGGAGAGAAAAAAGGAGATTTGAAGATATACTTTTCTTCTAACCAAGTTATGTTTGAATCTTCTATGGAGGAAACCCCCCACCCCCAGGTTCAGCTTGTTTCCAGATTAATAGAGGGGGAATACCCCAACTATCAGGAAATTATTCCTAAGAAATTTACTACTCAGATAGTTTTAAAAAAGAATGAGTTTTTAAACCAGGTTAAAGCAGCTAGTCTGTTCAGCGGTAAGATAAATGAAATAAAGATTAAGGCCCATGTTAAAGAGAAAAAGCTTAGTATCCTTAGCGAGAGTTCTGAGATAGGCAAGCACGAGTCTTCTGTTTCTGGAAAGATAAAAGGAGAACCAATTCAGATATCTTTTAATCACAGATTCTTATTAGATGGATTATTGAGCATTAAGAGTTCTGAGATTATTTTAGAGCTGAATGGAGACTCTGGCCCTGGGGTTATAAAGCCAGTAGGGGATGATACCTATCTTTATGTAGTAATGCCTATCAA
>CAYOZF010000025.1:0-4598 GCA_964408385.1 uncultured Candidatus Saccharibacteria bacterium
ACCATAAACGTTATCAAGATATTTGTTTTAGGAATAGCCAGCTTTATTCTAGCTTTTTGGCTGACTCCTATTCTTACCCATTTCTTGTATAAGTACAAGCTTTGGAGAAAGGAGATAAGAACTAAATCGATAGACAATAAAGACCTCTTCTTTTTTAAGAAGTTTCATTCTGAGAAAGAGATTCACGTTCCAAGGTTTGGAGGATTGCTTATCTGGGTTAGTGTTTTAGCTTTAGCTGTTTTGTTTTTAATTCTATCTCAGACCAATATATGGTGGTTTCAGAAACTAAACTTTTTAAGCAGATCTCAGACCTGGCTTCCTCTTTTTGCCTTGATTGCTGCTTCTTTTGTCGGCTTGGCAGATGATATTCTTCAGATATTGAGAAAAGGCAAATATGTTGGCGGAGGATTAAGAGTAAGTCATAGGTTAATTCTAGTTAGTCTTATTGGCTTAGTAGGGGCCTGGTGGTTCTATTACAAGCTGGGCTATAGCACTATTCATATTCCCGGCAATGGAGACTTGCTTATCGGAGCTTGGTATATCCCTGTTTTTATTCTAGTAATGCTGGCAACCTACAGCGGGGGAGTGATTGACGGTTTGGACGGACTGGCTGGGGGCTCTTTCAGCATAATGTTTGCTGCTTTTGGAGGAATTGCCTTATTCCAGAACCAGATTGACTTGGCTGCTTTCTGTATTGCTGTGGTCGGAGCCATATTGGCTTTTCTTTGGTTTAATATTCCTCCAGCTCGTTTCTATATGGGGGAAACAGGCATGCTTGGTTTGTGCTGCGCTTTGACAGTAGTGGCCTTTTTAACAGATTCTGTTTTAGTCCTGCCCATAATAGGCTTTCTCCTTGTTATTGAGTCTGGTTCTGTTATTATCCAGCTTCTCTCCAAGAAGTTCAGAAAAAAGAAAGTATTCCTGGCTTCTCCTATCCATCATCACTTTGAAGCCAAAGGCTGGCCCCACTTCAAGATTACAATGAGGTTCTGGGTTATAGGGGTGGTAATGGCTATAATTGGAGTAGCGATAAGGTTATTAGGATAAAAAAACAAGGGTATTCCTTTACTCTTGTTTTTGTTTTATTTGAGTCACTAATTCTTCAATCCTTAGTATTGTTTTTCTTTGAGTTTCTTTCCTTTTGCGCTTAAGATATCTTTGAATGCCTTCGGTTACTTTTTCAAAACCATAGTTTCCATAAACTATATTATGAAGATATATCAAATCTTTTTCGCAAGGATTAAACTGTTTGATAATATTCCAAAGTTCCATTCTTGATTCTGGGGTGGTTGATTTCTCAAAGAGTCTTATTAAGGCTCTTAAACCACCGCTGTGTTTAGCAGATCCTGTTTTAACCCTTCTAATGAGTTCTTTTATGGCCTCGACGTCTGCTTTTTCTCCTAATTCAGCTAAGTTATTTTCTGTGCAAATACTAAAACATTGTTCGTAAAAGCGTTTTTTTAGAGTAGGATTTTTATCAAAAATGGTTTTAGCTGCATTGCCCATTTGATCAAAATTATCAAAAGTGAGGTTATCCATACCCAGAAAACTCTTTAATGCTCTTTTTTGTAACGATAAATAATTTATTTTTAAAACAATATAAATTAAATCTTCAGGCTCAAAGTTTTTTACTTCTTTATGCCAGAGCAAGTGTAATTTATATTCGGGTCTTTTTCTTCTAGTTTTTTGAACTCTATTCCTGGCCCTTTTTTCTTTTCTATCCATCGTATATTCCTTTCAAAGGATTGTTTTTAAGGTTCTATTTACTCTTTAAAAGATTACTTTTACTTTCTTTAAGGAGCTTAGCTCTTTTTTTCAGCTTTGTCAAATCAGTATTTTTTGATATACTGAAATAAGAACCTCCGTCAAGACGGAGAACCTTGATTCGCTAAGGTTTAAATATATAATAATCTTAAATTAATGATTGGAGTTTTTGATTCTGGAGTAGGGGGATTAAGCGTTGTTAAAGAGATTTTCAAGCATCTTCCTCAATACCAGATAATCTATTTCGGAGATACAGCTAGGCTTCCTTACGGCACCAAGGGGGCTGATTTTGTTAAAACATATTCAGCCAAGATTGTTGACTGGCTTTTAAATAAGGAAGTTGAGGTTGTTGTTATTGCTTGTCATACTTCTTCTGCCTGGGCTTCAGACTTTCTTAAGGAACAGTTCAAGGATGTGCCTGTTTTTGACATGATAAGCCCGACCTTAAAAGGCATTTCCTATAACAAGATAGGCATTATTGGGACTCCAGGGACAATTAAAAGTAATTCCTGGAAGAACAAGCTCTTGGAAATGAATCCTAATCTAGAGGTTTATTCAAAAGCCTGCCCCTTGTTTGTTCCTTTAGTGGAGGAGGGCTGGATAAACAAGAAAGCAACCAAAGAGATAATTAGAGAGTATTTAAAGGATTTCAAGAAGATAGAAGCTTTGATTTTAGCTTGTACTCATTACCCAATGCTGGAAAGAGCAATAAAGAAGGAACTAAAAGGGGTTAAGATTATAAACCCGGCAGAGAGCTTGGCAAAAGAATTAAAGCTCTTTTTAAATGATAATTCCCAGATTACTTCTAAGATTGCTAAAGGCCATAACCATCAGTTCTTTTTCAGCGATGAACCCTACAATCTTAATAAGATAAGCAGGCTTTGTTTGGGAAAAGAAATAAAAGCAAAGATAATAGATCCTTTTAAATGAACCTGTTTAAAGACAAAAAAGTTGTTATTATGGGACTAGGTTTGCACGGCGGAGGAGTTGGTTCTGCTAAGTTTTTTGTTAAGCAGGGAGCTAAGGTTTTGGTTACTGATTTAAGAAGCAGAAAAGAATTAGAACCTTCTTTTAAAAAACTTAAATCTGGGATAAATCGGGATTATCCCAAATTTGTGTTGGGTAGGCATAGAAAAGAGGATTTTATTAATGCTGATTTGATAATTAGAAATCCTGGTGTTCCTAGAGAATCAATATATTTAAAAATAGCTAAAAAGAACAATATTCCTGTTAAAACAGATATAGATATATTTTTTGATTTGTACAAAGGAAAGATTATTGGAATTACCGGGACTAAGGGCAAGTCAACTGTAGCTACCTTAATATATTTATTATTAAAGAAGAAATATCCTAAGGTGTTCTTAGCTGGCAATATTGGGGTTTCTCCTCTGGATATTATTTCTAAAAAAGGTATAGCTGTTTTAGAGCTTTCCAGTTTTGAGCTGGAATACTTGAAAAAGAGCCCTGAAATAGCCCTGATTACTAATCTCTTCCCAGACCATTTGAACAGATACAAAAGCTTTAGGGATTATATTGAAGCTAAAAAATCAATATTTAAATATCAAGGAAAAAAAGATATTTTGATATTGAATAAAAATATAAAGTTTAAATCAAAAGGAAAGAGATATTTTTTTGACGGCTCTAATACTTCTGCTGCAGTTGCTGTTGCTGAAATAATGAAGGTTCCGGAAAAGCATATTAAGAAAGTAATTTCTGGATTTAAGGGTGTTGCTCACAGGCAGGAATTTATTGCTGTGAAAAAAGGAGTAAGTTATTTCAATGATACAACAGCCACTAATCCTGATGCTGTTATCCTGGCTTTAAAGAGATTTAAAAAACCAGTTCTCATAGCTGGAGGAGAAGATAAAAACCTGAATTATAGTGCTTTAGCTAAAGAAATCAAAAAGCTGGATTTTGTGATTCTTTTTCCGGGCACTGCTTCTGATAAGATAAAGAAGCATTTAAAAGGATTTAAGATATATAATGTTAAGTCAATGAAACAGGCTGTTAAAAAAGCTGCTTCTTTAGCCAGGAAAGGGGATATAGTGCTTCTTTCTCCTGGAGCAGCCAGTTTTAATATGTTTAAGAATGAATTTGACCGGGGTAACCAATTTATCCAGACTGTTAAGGGCTTATGAAGAGATTTGACCATTATTTACTATACTCTGTAATTGCTCTACTGGTTTTAGGCATTGCTGTTTTAGCCAGTGTTTCAGCTGGTTTTTCTAAAGAAAAGTTTGGTAATCCAGCCTATTATCTTTTCCATCAAATCATTTTTGGTTTAATGCCCGGATTAATTTTGGGATTTATCGCTTTTAAAATAAATATAGGATTTTTAAAAAAACGAGCCGGGATTATTGTTTTAGTAAGTTTTATTTTAATGATCTTAGTTTTTTTCCCAATTGTTGGCGTCAGTTCTGGAGGAGCTTCTAGATGGATGAATCTTGGTTTTACCACTTTTCAACCCTCTGAATTATTGAAATTGTCTTTTATTATCTATCTTTCTGCTTGGTTAGTTAATACTTCTAAAAAAACTTTCTTTAAGAAAATAAAAGCCAAGGGTTTAGTTAATAAGATAAAAAATCAAGCTTTAGAGATTATTCCCTTTTTAATGGTTTTAGGAGTTATTGTTTTATTGTTAGCTTTTCAGTCAGATTTAAGCACTTTAATTTTAATTCTTTCAGTGGCTATTTTATTATATTTCGCAGCTGGCACTCCTTTCTGGCATACAATTACTATGGTTATCCTTTGTTCAGGTTTGGGCTGGATTTTAATAAAACTTGCTCCCTATAGAATGAAAAGAGTGCTTGTTTTTCTGAACCCAGAAATTGACC
>CAYOZF010000026.1:0-4577 GCA_964408385.1 uncultured Candidatus Saccharibacteria bacterium
GGTATAATAATATTAGGTCGGAAAGGCGGAATCTCAGTTGGCAGATTCATCCCGTAGTAATTTTGCCGAGGTGGTGAAATTGGCAGACACGCATGGCTTAGGACCATGTGCCTTAAACGGCTTGTGGGTTCGAATCCCACCCTCGGCACAGGCAAAATTCAGTATCGGGACGCGCGATCTTTAGGTTTTTACAGATATCTTTTTCTTCTCTTTAAGCTTTGGAATGCGGATTGTCAGAATCCCCTGCTCCATAGAGGCTTTTACTTTTGAAGTATCAACCTCTACTGGCAGAACAATCTCTCTGGAAAAACTGCCCCAGTAGCATTCCTGGTAAAAGTAATTCTTTTCTTCTTCAGAAAAGGTCTTTTCCCTTTTACCTTTGATTATTAAAACATCATTCTCTATAGTAACATCCACATCTTCTGGCTTTATCCCGGCAACAGCAGACTGGACAACAAGCTCTTTGTCTGTCTGGTAGACATCAACTGTCAGCTCTCCAACCGGACCCTCATCAAACCATTCTTCTTCCTTAATCTCGGGTTTAACTTTTATTTTCTTTTTATCCGTCATTTTACTCTGCAGACGCTTGCTATTTTCTTAACCTTTTTAAAGCATCGGGAAAGAAAGCAAGCAAGGCCTGATAAAAGTACAACTAAGAACACTGAGGCGATGATGAACAGAGAAAAATTCCTCTCCTCAATTCCTACTACAATATTTATTATAGCGATATTAAACAAAGCGTGCAAAACAACCGCAACTGACAAACCTTTGGCTATTGATTTGAAACGGTCTTTGGGCTCCAGAATAGACAAAGCCAGATAATAACCAAGCGTGCCTGAAGACAAAGCATGAAGAAAAGTAGCTCCGAGAAAACGGAATAAGGTAATAAGAACAGCGTTCATAATAATGGCTCGTTCCATCAGAACCAAAACCAAAACGTTTTCCAAGGCAGCAAAACCTAAAGCCACGATAATCATATAAAGCATGGCATCTACTGGTTCATCAAACTCTGGGTGGTCAAGCACCTTCACTTTAACCATAAAGAACTTGCACAACTCTTCTATTAAAGCGATTACAATAAACTGTTCTATAATAAAAAACACTATTACATACTTTTCTATCTGAGCCTGGAAGAAAAAGGAAGCTAGGAAAAATATAGCTACTTCTATAATAGCTGCCATCACCCCGGCCAGCATTCCGAAAAAGAACATTTTTAAAACCATTCTTTTTGATTCTGGATGGACATCTTTTTTCAAATAAAACAAAAGCCAGACAACACTGGGAAGTAAACCAAAGATAACAAATAAAGCGTAAATCATGGTTTTGGCCATTTCTCAATTATTAAATATTTCTTATTCATTTGCTGGTAAATATCTTCTGTTATAAAAGGCATAAAAGGATGCAGTAATTTAAGAGAGTTTAATAAAACATGAGTTAAAATCTTTTCTGTATTCTTGTCTTTCTGCTTTTTAGAAGCTTCTAAGTATTTATCGCAGAAATCATGCCAGAAAAAGTCGTAGAGACAATGAGCAGCTTTGCCAAACTTAAAGTTTTCCAAATCTTTGCTAACTGATTTTATTGTCTGGTTTAACTGCTTTATTATTCTCTTGTCAGCTTTGGTTTTAGAAGTAAACTTTCCTTTAGCTTTATGGGGCAAGACAAACCGGCTGGCATTCCAGATTTTGTTACAGAACTTTTTACCCATAACAATATTATCCTGACTAAACTTAATGTCCTGGTTGCCAGTAATCTGGTAGGCAATGCCAAAGCGGACTGCATCAGCGCCGTACTCATCAATAAGCTTTAAAGGATCAATGCCTGTACCTAAGGACTTAGACATCCTTTTGCCCTCCTTAGTTAAAATTGTAGCATGAATATAGACATTTTTAAAAGGAATATCTTTGGTAAACTCTGCTCCGGAAAAAATCATCCGACTGACCCAGAGATTGATAATGTCCCTGGCAGTTGACAAAACATTAGTAGGATAAAAAGCTTTATATTTCTTTTTAGGCCAGCCCATTACAACAAAAGGCCAAAGAGCAGAACTAAACCAGGTATCCAAAACATCTGTTTCTCCCTTAATTGGAATCTTGTGGCCCCACCAGATCTGCCTGGAAATGCACCAATCATTAATATTCTTTAACCAGTCAAAATAGGGTTTTTCAAAGTTCTTAGGATAGAACTTTATCTTCCCTTGCTTAACTGGTTTCTCCGCCATTTTGGCTAACTGGTCCATCTTTAAAAACCACTGCAAAGAAGGAATCAATTCTACTGTCGTATCACAACGGTAGCATTTAGGAATCTGATGAACATATTCTTCAATCTTTTTTATTAATCCCTGGTTCTTCAAATCCCTGACAATCTTTTCTCTAGCTTCCAGAACTTTTAAGTCTTTGTAAGCTTTGTGAATAATTCTGGCCTTCTCATCAATAACTTTTATGCTTTCTAATTTGTGCTTTTGAGCAATCTGGTAGTCAGTCATATCATGGGCTGGAGTAACCTTGATTGCTCCAGTTCCGAACTTTGGGTCAACCAATCTGTCTTCAATAATCGGAATCTTTCTGCCGGTCAAAGGAAGGATGACTTTCTTGCCTATCAAGTCTTTGTATCTTTTGTCCTTGGGATTAACAGCCACGGCTGTATCTCCCAGCATTGTTTCCGGCCTGGTAGTAGCAACAATAATATGCTTTTTCCCTAAAGGATATTTAATATAGTAAAGTTTTCCTTTTTCTTCTTTATACTCCAGCTCTAAATCAGACAAACTAGTAGAACACCTTGGACACCAGTTAACCACTCTTTCCCCTCTATAAATTAAGCCTTTTTTATAATAATGGAGAAAAGCCTGTTTTACTGCTTCAGCATATTCCTTATCCATAGTGAATCTGGTTCGAGACCAGTCACAGGAACAGCCTATTTTTTTAAACTGGCTTAGAATAATATTGCCGTATTCTTCTTTCCATTTCCAAACCTCTTTAATAAACTTTTCCCTGCCTAAATCAAATCTAGTCAGGCCTTTCTTCTTAAGCTTCTTTTCTACTACATTCTGGGTGGCAATACCAGCATGGTCTGTACCTGGAACCCAGAGAGTTTTGAATCCTTGCATTCTTTTCCAGCGGATTAAAATATCCTGGATTACTGCATTTAAAGCATGGCCCATATGGAGCTCTCCAGTAACATTAGGCGGCGGAATAACAATTGAGTAGGTTTTTTTACCAGCAAGCTTGTCTGGATTAAAAAAACCAGACCTTAACCATAATTTATAGGTCTTGTCTTCAACTTGTTTAGGATTATAGGCCTTATCCATATATTTATTTTAGCATATTCTTAAGTTAGCGTCAGGTTTAAGTTTTCTAGAATCCTGGGGCTTTTTAAAATAAGCCGTTATGGCTGTCATTACTGCGTTGTCAGTACAATATTTAAAATCCGGCATTAATAACTTAAAACCTTTGGCTTTTTGCTTTAATTGTCTTCTTAATTCCTTGTTAGCAGAAACTCCTCCTCCCAGAATTATTGCTTTAACCCTATAATCCCTGGCTGCTTTAAGAGTTTTCTTAATCAAAACATC
Source organism: uncultured Candidatus Saccharibacteria bacterium (assembly GCA_964408385.1). Classification (GTDB taxonomy): domain Bacteria; phylum Patescibacteriota; class Minisyncoccia; order Minisyncoccales; family GWA2-38-27; genus CAYOZF01. The sequence goes on from CAYOZF010000026.1 coordinate 3,566, forward strand.
AATAATTGCCTGCTGGGATTCTACGGCTAAATCTCTGGTATATCGTTTTTTAAACTTATACAAAACAGCAGTTTTCAATCCAGAAAAAGAAAAGTCGTAATTCTTCTGGTTTATCATAGGCCTGGGAAGAGTTATAGAAGACTTTCCCTTGGCTTCCTTAGCAATAGCCGGGCCTCCAGGATAACCTAAACCCAGGATTCTGGCTATCTTATCAAAGCATTCTCCAGCTGCATCATCTCTGGTTTCTCCCAAAAGCTTGTATTTACCAATATTCTTTACCAGGATTAATTGGGTATGACCTCCAGAAACAATCAAGGCTAAAGCAGGAAAATCCTTGGGCTGGTTAATCAAGATATGGGCTTCTATATGATTAACCGGAATTAAAGACAGATTCCAATAATAGGAAAGGGCTTTGGCAAAATTAAGACCAACCCATAAACAAGGCTCTAATCCAGGTCCTATAGTAACAGCAATTAAATCTATTTTAGGATTCTTAGCCTTTTCCAAGGCTTCTGCTAAAACAGGGGCTAAGTTCTTCTGATGCTCTCTTCTGGCCAGCATTGGATAAACTCCTCCCCATTTTTTATGAATTTCTATTTGGGAAGAAACAATATTAGACAATACTTTAAATCCTTTTTTAGAGGCTTTAATTACTGCTACGCAAGTATCATCACAAGATGTTTCTATTGCTAATATGTTCATTTAACCATAATATCTGAAAACTTGATTTTTTTCAATTTTTATGCTAAGATAACAATGTTAATGGTCCCATCGTCTAGTGGTCAGGACTCAAGATTTTCAATCTTGCAACCGGGGTTCGACTCCCCGTGGGACCGCAGAATTAGATGCGCTGAAAGCGTATTTTAATTCTGTGGTTTTACGTGTGGAGAACCACGTCCCTGAATTGCGAGTCCCGCCTTGGTGGGAAGAGGCAATGTCCTTCGGGCAACCCATTCGACTCCCCGTGGGACCGCCAACCATTGACAAAATTATAGCAATATGCTATAATGTA
>CAYOZF010000027.1:0-4241 GCA_964408385.1 uncultured Candidatus Saccharibacteria bacterium
CCGCATTTTATTAATTAATTATAAAAATATGGAAGAAAAAAAATGTAAATATATAAAAAATATAGGTGGATCAAGCGCTGTTTACGGTATGGGTTTGATTGGCGCTCTTGTTTTCTATATCCAGCACGCAGACTCTTTTTGGATGAGTGTTTTAGGTATTCTTAAGGCTATTGTTTGGCCAGCAATGCTTGTTTATAAGCTCTTAGAACTTCTCGATTAAGAAGCTATTGACAAAGTTCTTGGCTAAAATATAATTATCTTAGATAATAGTTTTTTAAAAAGAAAAGGTCGAAATTAATTAAAATATTTTTAATAAATCATTATGATTTACGAGGAATTAGTAATCCCTTTTGTTAGCCAGGAAGATGATTATGAGGGTGATGTTGAGACCGACGATGATGAAAGCAGCGATGACGAACCTGAAGATCTTGAGTAGTTCTATTTAAAACAAGAAGCTCCCTTTTGGAGCTTTTTTGTTTATTCTGATATAATAAAATAATGGATTTGGTTAATAAAAGCATTAAGGTTATTAAAGATCTTCAACTTCAAAATGGAGGTCTTTTAGCTACTCCTAAAAAGGGAGCTTACCCCTATATCTATCCCAGGGATGCAGTTATAATGACTAAAGCTCTAAATAGAGTTGGTTTAGTGAAAAATTCTGAGAAGTTTTATTATTTCATGAATAAAATCGCTAATGTGGCTAGGCATGAAGAAATCTTTCATAGATATAATGTTAATGGTTGGCCTTGTGTTACTAGGATTGATCAGAATGATAACGAAGGTTTAGTCATTCATGGCATATATGATACTTATCTTCATAACGAAAAACATGTGTTTTTAGAAGATACTTGGATGTTAGTAAAACAGATTGTTGATTTGATTAAAGATTATTCTAAAACAGGGTTAGTAATAACTAAAAGAAGTATACATGAGTTTTATAGATTGGAACACGGTTATGATATTTGGGTTAACTGCGCTTGTTGTAGAGGTCTTTATGATGCAGCATCTATTGCTAAGATAATGAATAGAGATAAAGAAGCTCAAGAATGGTATGAAAGAGCAGAGAAATTAAAGAATAATATTAAAAAGAGATTCTTTGATAAGAAACTAAAAGTATATATGAAGAACCTAAGATTTAAAGGAATACCTGATACTTCCCAAATAGCCCCTTTTTATTTTGATATTGAGGATTCGAAGCTTTTATTAAAAAGCACTATGCAGTATCTTAAAAAAAATCTTTGGTATAATGAAGTGGGAGGATTTAGAAGATTTAGGAAGTTTGAGATTGTTGAGGACTGGCATTGGTATACGGGCGGTTCAGGATCTTGGTGTGTTTTAACCGCAATTATGGCTAGATTTTTTAAAAAAACAGGGGATAAGAAATCATATAAAGAGTGTTTAGATTGGTTAAATAAAGTTGCTTCCAGAACAAATCAATTACTACCAGAACATATTGCTACTAGGTATGAATATGAGGATTGGAAGGCTCATGAAGTAGAGTTTAATCAAAGAGTAATAAACGGGGCAAAAGAAGCAGAGAAACTGGCTGAGAGATTTAAAAAAGATAATTTAGTTTACTGGGCGACTCCTCTCGGCTGGGCTCATGCGGAATATATTTTACTGCACAGAGATTAAGGCGGCTCCAATAGCACCAGCAGTTTCACCTAATTTAGAAACTTTTAATTCGACTCCTTTTTTTATTTGTTTTTTTGTTTCTTTTAGGAAAGATTTCCAGGATTTAGATATTCCTCCGCCTATTACAATAACTTCCACATTAATAGATTTTAGAGCATTATTAAGGCCGATTCCTAAATATTCACCGAACTGTTTGAATGTCTTTTTAGAAGCTCTTTTTCTTTTGAGAAATTTAGCTGAAGCATAACATTCCAAACATCCTTTTCTTCCACAGCTGCATTTATAGCCATCAGGCTTGATTATTCTATGTCCTAATTCTAGATTGTTATGTATTTTTTTATTTATTACTAATCCCGAGCCCAGACCACTGCCTAATGTTATGCCAAGGACAACTTTTTTATTTTTCCCCGCCCCTAAAATTGTTTCTGCAAAAGCAAAACAATTAGCATCGTTTTCTATTATTATCTCGCCTTTTAATTCTTTAGCCAAGTTAAAATTATTTAAGTATTTTAAATTAGGGCATTTTATTATCTTTCCCTTTTTTACAATTCCTGGAACTCCTATACCTATTTTAGTTTTAGGAAAATTATTTAAATTATCCTTTAATGCTTTAATTAAAAGATTCTTGTTTTTAGGAGTAGTAATTTTTACTTTTTTGATTACTTTTTTATCTTTTAATAGAACAAAGATAATTTTTGTTGCTCCTATGTCTATTCCAATAGATTGTTTCATGTTTTTTTATTATACAAATATCGCTTTTTCTGGTCAATTGATATTTTTTTCTAATCATAGTATTATGAGTTTGTAATTATGCTTAGTTCTCCTGTTGACCAAATCAAGGATCGGCTGGATATTGTTGAGGTTGTCAGAGGATATATCAAGCTTCAAAAAGCCGGTGTAAATTATAGGGCGGTCTGCCCTTTTCATTCTGAAAAAAAACCTTCATTTTTTGTTTCTCCTACTCGTCAAAGCTGGCATTGTTTTGGAGCTTGTGGAGAAGGAGGTGATATTTTTAAGTTTGTAATGAAAATAGAAGGAGTTGATTTTAAAGAAGCTTTAAGAATATTAGCCCAAAAAGCCGGAGTAGAGCTTAGAAAAGAGGATCCTAAGCTGAAAACAGAAAGAGAGCATTTGCATGAGATTTCTGAATTAGCTTGTTCTTTTTTTGAAACGCAGATGGAGCAGAGTTCAGCCGGCAAGGAAGCTAAAGATTATCTTTTAAAAAGAGGAATAAAGGAAGAAAGTATTAAGAAGTGGAGAATAGGTTATTCTCCTAATATCTGGCAGGGATTGTCAGACTTTTTAGTCAGCCGGGGCTATAAAAGAGAAGAAATAGCCCGGGCAGGCTTAGCTTTGAAGTCAGCTAAGACGGGGAAATATTATGACAGGTTCAGAGGCAGGATTATATTCCCTGTTTTTGATTTAAGCTCTCAGGTAATTGGTTTTGGAGGGAGGGTTTTTAAAGAGGATGATCCAGCCAAATACGTTAATAGTCCAGCTACCCTTCTTTATAACAAGAGCAGGGTATTGTATGGATTAAATAAAGCTGGTATGGATATCAGAAAAAAGAATAGATGCGTTTTAGTAGAAGGATATATGGATGCAATAATGGTTGGTCAGGCTGGGTTTGAAAATGTGGTTGCTACTTCTGGCACTGCTTTAACTCCTTACCAGTTAAGGATTCTTAAAAGGTATACTGATAATATTCTTACTGCTTTTGATATGGATATAGCTGGGGATTCAGCAACTAAAAGAGGAATAGATTTGGCTCAGGCAGAAGGCTTTAATATCAAAATAATAACTATGCCTGAAGGGAAAGATCCGGCTGATGTTGCTTTAGAGGGAAACTGGGCTGGGTTAGTTGAAAAAGCTAAGTCTATTCATGATTTCTATTTTGATAATGTCTTTTCCAAGCATGATAAGAAAAGCTTAGAAGGGAAAAAGGATATTTCCAAGATTCTTCTCCCAATTATTAAAAGAGTTCCTAATAAGATAGAGCAGAATGTTTGGATAAAAAGTTTAGCTTCTGGTTTGGAAGTCAGAGAAGAGGATGTAATTGAAGAGCTGGTTAAAATTAAGCCGGAAAATGATATTGCTGTTGAGCAGGCAGGAGAGAAATTAGCCAAGAAAACAAGAAAAGAGCTTTTAGAGGAAAGATTGGCTCTTCTGATTCTTCAGGAGCCTAAGAATATTAATTTTGTAAAACAAGAGGATTTGGATTTCTTCTCTAATAAAGAAGTGGTTAATTATTTGTGTAATAATAAAGGAATAGTAAGCAATGTCCCTGAAAACCTGGCTGATAGGGTTAATTACCTTTGCTTGAAAGCAGAAGTTGAACCTGGTCTTTCTTTTAAAGAGATAGATGTTCAGCAGGAGTTTAAGGAGTGTTTAAGACAGCTTAAGACTTTGTTTATCAGGGACAAGCTGGATTGCCTTTCAAAAGAGATTAAAAAAGCAGAACAGGAAAATGATTTAAGAAAAGCTCAGCAATTAGTAGAACAGTTTAATCAATACTCTAGGTCATGGACTGATCTAGAGATTTCTGAAATATGAAACAAAAGTTTCCTAATAAAATTAGTGCGAAACAAAAGTTTCCTAATAAAATT
>CAYOZF010000028.1:0-4235 GCA_964408385.1 uncultured Candidatus Saccharibacteria bacterium
CATTTCTTCTCTGCGATCGAAAAATGTCTTGTTAAGACAAGGCATTTCTTCTCTGTGATTAAAAAATCCCCTGCCAAAGCAAGGAATTCTTTTGTGCCCGGGGTGGGACTCGAACCCACACGGGATTACTCCCACAAAATTTTAAGTCTTGCGCGTATACCAGTTCCGCCACCCGGGCATATTCTTGAGGCCACGGTCGGAGTTGCACCGACGTATACTTCTTTTGCAGAGAAGCGCCTTAGCTACTTGGCTACGTGGCCACTACTTTATTTTACCACATTTTTACTCTTTTTTCAACCCTTCTAAAAGTCCTTCTATCCTGTCTGCCTGCTCTGTTTTCTCTTCTTTTTTAAAGACAATCTTAGGAATGGGCCGCATGTTCAAGCGCTTGTTAAGACATTGCTGAATATCATAGATATTTCTATTGAGTGTTTCAAAAACTTCATCAATATTATTGTCTGGTATTGTTGAAATATAGACTTTAGACTCGCTTAAATTAATTATTGTTTCTACCCTAGTAATAGTTACTAAAACATTCTTGGGAAACTCAACTTCCCTTAAAAGAATATTACTTAATTCTTCCTGAATCAAAGAATTAACCTTTTCAATACGTCTAGTCATAATTCTCCTTTTACTCTTTCTTCTAAAAAAAGGTGAAGAATATCATTTTCTTCTATTTTTGTTTCTCCGGAAAAAAGAATACCGCATTCTCTTCCTTTGCCAACTTCTTCAACATCTTTCTTATCCTGCTGGAGCTTAGTCAGTTTCCCTTTGCCGATTAATTCCTCATTCCTGTAAACTTCAATACTGGCTCCTCTTTTTGCTTCTCCTGTAATAACCTTGCCTCCAACAATCTGACTATTCTTCTCTGTCCTAAAAATAACCGATATTTTAACTTTGCCTATTTCTTTTTTAACAATCTCATGAATAAGCTTCTTTTCCAAGAGCTGTCTTACTGCCTGGGCTAATTCATAGATTATATCAAAACTAATTATAGTAGTTTTTTCTCTCAGGGCTAGCTTCTGGGCAATCTTGTTTGTCTTGGTCTTAAACCCTATAATCTTAGCGTTAGAAGTTTTAGCCAGTTTAACATCTGAATCATTTATTTCCCCAACCTCTGCTTTTAGAATCCTTAAAACTGGCTTGTCTTTTCCTTGAGGAATACTTTTTAAAACCTGGTTAATAGCTTCAATTGAGCCAAAGACATCAGCTTTTAAAATTAAGTTTAATACTTTTTGATCTTTCTCAAGATCAGCTGATGGAACCCTCTTGGCTGGTTGTTTAATCTCTTTTTTAGCCTCTTCTACGCTAGAAAAAAGCTTAAAGCTTTCTCCTACGGCTGGAATATTTTCAAAACCAATAACCACTAGAGGCATGGCCGGCATTCCTTCATCAATATCATTCCCTTGAAAATCCTCTATAATTTTAATCTTAGCTATAGCAGAAGAAGTTGCTATAATATCTCCCTTTTTCAAAACTCCTTTTTGAAGAATTAAAGTAGCAGTCGGCCCTCTATTATGATCCAAGTGGGACTCTATAACTAGGCCTTGAGCTTTTTCTAAAAGATCTGTTTTTAAATCTTCTACTTCAGCCACTAATAGAATAAGCTCTAACAACTCTGGGATTCCTTTACCTGTTTCAGCTGAAGTGTTTACTGAAGGGATCTTACCACCCATTGATTCCACTAAAATATCCTGGCTTGATAATTCTCTTTTTATCCTTTCTGGATCAGCCCCAGGCTTATCTATTTTGTTAATAGCGATTATCATTGGGATGCCAGCTTCCTTGATATGAGAAAGAGCCTCCTTTGTCTGGGGTTTGATTCCTTCTTCTCCAGCTATAACCAAAACAGCAATATCAGCTACTTTAGCCCCCCGAGAGCGCATGGCAGTAAAGGCTTCGTGGCCAGGGGTATCAATAAAGGTTATCTTTTTACCATGTTCTTCTACTTCATAAGCTCCAATATGCTGAGTGATACCGCCTGATTCTTTGGAAGTTATCTTCAAATCCTTGATTTTCTCCAAAATAGAACTCTTGCCATGGTCAACATGGCCTAAAATAACCACTACTGGAGGCCGGGTTGTTAGATTTTTCTTCATTTGTTTTTTGCTTGTTCAATAACCTTTTCTTCCTCTTTGGACAAAGAATATTCTGACTTACCATTCTTTACGGGCTTGGAATAAACTCTGTTTCCTTCTCGGGAATAAAGACTGGTGATCACTATACCATTATTGTCAGCATCGAGCAAGGCAATAGAAAAGCTCTGGTCGCTTCCGACATTGGAAAAAGGATTATACCTAATAATAGCTGTTTTCTGAATAGCTGGTCTGGCTTTCTGCTCTATTTCTTCAATCTTCTGAGCAATATCTTTAAAATCTTTTTTCAGCTCTGAAAACTGCTTTAAAACCTGGTTTAAGTCTTTTGGTTCTTTGTCTTTTTTAAATAAATTAAACATATTTTTATTATTAATTAACCGGCTCCGCCGCCGCCGCCTCCGCCTCCTCCGCCAGCAGCACCGCCAGCCCCGGAACCGCCGGGAGCAGAGGAAAAGGTACTGGAAACAGAAGAAGCAAAAGAGGAAAAACTGGAGCTGAATTCACCAAAAGAAGCTGGGGTTCCTCCCTGCCCGCTGTAAACAGCAGCTGGGTGATACCAGCCCTGTTGCTGATAAGAAAAGTCACTAAATCTCTTAGCCCACTGCTTTTCTACCCCAAAAATCATTGCAAAGGGAAGGAACCTAGAAAAGGTATCCAAGGTTTCTGCCCTTATTCTGAATCTTTCTGCTGTCTGAAGATATTCTTTAAAACCCAGAGCCTGCCATTTAGCTTCCAAACCCATATCAGTTAAAACAGGCATGTATAAAGCAAAGACAATGCCCATTACTGAAGAAATACCCAAGCTTAGACCTAAGATTAAAGCACAAATAATAAACACGCCATTTAATCCCAATGAAGTTATTGTGATAATTGAAGCAAATAAGAAAATAACAGCTAGAATTAATATAAAGATATATGGCTTTAGATATTTCTTTCTTGTTTCTTGGATATTGGCGTTAAAAAGACCTGTCTGGCCAACTTCTCTATGAATCTCTTTTTTAATACCAGGAATATTCTTGTAAAACTTGTTTTTTAAATCATTGCTGGAAACAACATCTCCTTTTTCAAAAAGGTCATTCATTATCCTGGCCTCAAAAGGCTTTAGGTTTCCGTCTTGTTTTATCTTTTCAAAGACATATTCCTTGCTTTTAATAAAAAGGAATTTGTTTTCTTCCTCTCTGATTCTTAAGTAACCTCTGACTGCCAAATTAACAACTGTGGCTAAGATGTCTTTAATATCTACATTCTGTCTGGTTAAAACTCCGATAACTGCTGGTTCAAGGTTATTAGGAGGCTCATAATGAGCAATTATAGTTTTATCAATCTTAGGATCTTTTCCTTTTTTAGACCAGACTTTAAATGCTCTTATAAAAACAATAATAGGAATAACTAAAGCAATTAATAAAGTAAGAAGAATAATTGCCTGGTTTCTGTATAAAAAGGGCTTGGATACAAACCCTTTGGGCCAGCTAACTACAATAGTTAAATACTGGTTAGGGGATAAGTCTTCTCCTGAAAATATAACTTTATTGCCATTAATCTGATAATCATTGTATTCGTTCTTAGTTCCAGCATAACCAATAAACATTCTGGCTTTTACTTCATCTATTTGTTCAGACAGAGAAACTTCTACTTTTGCTTGTTTAACTGAAACCTCTCTGTCCTGGAAAACAGCATTCCAGTATAGCTCGTCATAATCATCAAAAAAGCCTAATCCTCCATGAACTTTATACTTTACTGCCCAGGACTTTAATTCATTGTCATAATCTCTTCTGGGAAAGTTCCACTGGATATGCAGTCTGTTTTCCTGGTAATTAAGGTCATATTCTTCTAACTTGTTTCCATTGCTGTCAAAAACCTCTACATTGGAAATATGGTCTAAATCCTTTAATTCGACATCTCTATAAAAATAACCAAAGTCACCATTAAGGTTATAGGTCATTGCTTCTTCAACATCAAAAGTGCTGTCAGGGTTAACCTGAATCTTTACATCAATCAAATCATAATAATAAGTTCTAGCTTCAACGCTTCCAACCCAAAAAAGGCTTAAAACAATAATCAGGGAAAATAAAAATCTAGCTTTCGACTTGAAAGGAAAACTTGTTTTCGACTTGAAAGGAAAACTTGTTTTTGACTTGA
>CAYOZF010000029.1:0-1592 GCA_964408385.1 uncultured Candidatus Saccharibacteria bacterium
TTTAGAGCAAGCAGCAGAAATAAGACCCTACTATACTAGAACCTGGCTTTTTCTTGGAAACTTTACAAATCTCTTGATTGCCAATAGTTCCTACTTTGAAATTAATAATGTTGAAGAATTAAAACAACAAGCCTATTCTTATTTTGAAAAAGCTTATGAATTAAGCCCTAAACATGAACAGGTTTTTGCTACCTGGATACAAACTGATTTACTTTTTAGAGACTATCAAACGGTTAAAGAAAGGGCTGAACAATGCGTTAAATTTAACCCAGGATCTGCTTATTGCTGGTGGACAAAGGGTATTTGCAATATTTATTTATACCAAGCCGAACAAGGAGTCAAAGATATAGAAACAGCGGCCAAACAAGGATATAACATTACTTCAGAAAAATCTCTTTCTCAGTTAAGTATAGCCTGTGAAGGAACTGGAGATGCAAAATGTTTTGGCAAATTAGCTGATATCTATTACGACACCTTTAAACAAACCCTGGCCTCTGATTCCCGATATCATCTGTATTTAGCCTATATCTCTGCTATAGGAGAGAAAGAAGAAATATTGAAAGAACAAATAAGGGATATTTTCAGAACCTGGCCGGAGTTGGAAAAAGACCTAATAGATACTCTTGAATATGTGAATGATCATACAAATAAAATTGACATGAAAGTGGTTGAGCTGTGTATAGATGGTAATAAAAGAAGGGTTGAAATCGGAGTTATCTTGGAAGATTTGATAAACAAAGGAGTAGAAGCCAATCTCTCAACTATTAAAAGATATAAAGACGAATCTCAGGAAATAAAAGAATTTATCGACCAGATGAAATTAATAAAAAAATGATTAATAAAAATTGGCCTTATTTAATAGGATTATCCTTAATCTTGGCTTTACCGATTTTATCTTCAGAACTCTGGTTCTCTCCTCTTGACTGGGGAAAAACGATTCTTTTCAGAATTATTCTCTCTATCTTAGTTTTCTTATTTGTTTGCCAAATCCTTCTCCAGAAAGCCAAATATAAGGTTTTTTGGCCGTTATGGCTCTTATTCGCTCTTCTAGGAGTTTTTCTCTTAGCCACTATCTTTTCCCGAAACCCCCTTTATAGTCTTTTGGGAGATCCCCACCGGGCTGGCGGGTTTCTGAACTTCGGCTTTTATGTTATTTTTGCTGTTTTATCTTTTTTAGTTCTGAGAAAACAAGACTGGCAGAAATTCTGGAATATAACAATATCTATCGGTGCTTTGGTCTCAATTGTTGCTATTTTCCAACAATATAAAATTTTAACCAGCATCTTTATCCCGGTTGAAGACAGACCATTTTCTTTTATCGGAAATTCGGTTCTCTTAGCCCTTTATCTTTTACTCCTGGTTTTTATAACCTTTTCTTTTCTAATCAAAGAACAAAACAAGAAAAAGGCTTTGTTTTATTTCCTGGCTCTTCTATTATTTATTTATGTCATTTTACTTAGCAAAAGCAGGGCAGCTTACTTTGGCTTATCAATCGGCTTTATTTACTTTATTCTCTGCTATCCCTATAAAAAAAGAATAGTTGTCTTATTAAAGATTCTCTTCGTAATGCTTTTAATTCTTGGTGCTTATGG
>CAYOZF010000029.1:1692-3922 GCA_964408385.1 uncultured Candidatus Saccharibacteria bacterium
TAGTTGTCTTATTAAAGATTCTCTTCGTAATGCTTTTAATTCTTGGTGCTTATGGGCTTTATTATATAAACACCCACAGCAAACTGCCTAGCTACTTTCCAGTTTATTTAGAAAAAAATAAAGTAGTGCAAGAGGTTCTGCCCAGACTTTCAATCAAATCAGCTCTAGAAGACTCAAGATTCTCTGCCTGGGTCATTTCTCTGGAAGCAATTAAAGAAAGACCTCTCTTGGGTTATGGTCCGGAAAACTTTTCCATTGCTTTTGACAAGCATTATGACCCCTTATTGCCTTATATAAACAAAGACTGGGGCAGCTGGTATGACAAGGCTCACAACTTCCTATTTGATATCGCAGTTACTGTTGGTATCCCTGGTCTAATAATCTTTATATCTCTTTTTGCTGTTTTATTCTGGAAACTCCAAAGAGTAAAATATAGTCTGAACAATATAGTAGCTCATGGAATCCAAGCCACTTTCTTGGCTTATTTTGCTAATAATATTTTTGCTTTTGACACTTTTTCTTCTTATCTTATTTTATTCCTTTTGATTGGTTATAGCTTAAGCCTTATAGCCGAGAATCAACCGACTGGTCAATCCTCAAAGAGCCCCGCGGGGTATAAGAAAACTATCATATTGATTCTCCTTGGTATCTGCTTAGTCTGGTTCATCTGGTCATTAAACTTAAGACCCTTAATAATAAACAAGAAAGCAAATGTTGCTTTGGAATTAGAATATACAGACTGCGAGCAAGCTTTAGCCCAAATGGAAGAAACTTTATCTTCTCATAGTTTTTTAGACCATTACTTAGGATTAAAATACGTTAATATCACTAATACCTGTATTAAAAAAGAACCATCGAAAACCACTAAAATGGTTCGAAAGGTAACTGGGGTTCTGGAAAAAAACACAATAATAAGACCCTACTACACCAGAAACTGGCTTTACCTTGGAATTTATACTAATTTCTTAATTACTAATAATCTTTCTTCTGTTGAACAGGCAGATTATTATTTTGAAAAAGCAAAAGAACTTTCTCCAAAAAGGCAGGAAATCTTTCTGGAATGGTCAAAAACCTATTTTGTAACCAAGGATTATACTAAAGCAAAAGAAAAAGCCAAGCAATGCACTGAACTCAGCCCAGCTCTAGGAGAATGCTGGTGGGTAAAAGCGCTTTCTAATATTTATCTAGATAATATTATTGAGGCTAAAATAGATTTACAATCTGCTGAGGAAAACAGATACCAGACAAAATCAGAGGCTTCTCTTCTCCAGTTGCTTGAAACTTATCTGGAAACAGAAAATTATGAAGAATTAGTTGATATTCACGAAAAACTGATAGAACTTGAACCTAATAATGTTCAGTATTACACCAGCTTAGCCTATAACTACAAAGTTCTCGGCGATTATGAAAATGCCAGAAAAACAGCAAAAAAAATACTGGAGCTCTTTCCAGAAATGAAAAGCAAGGTAGAGGAATTTTTAAAAACGTTTACCCCGTAGAAGAAATTTGACAAGGTTTTCTGAAGGAAAACCTAATTCCGAAGGCAGTCAAATTTTCTCTACGGGGCTTGTTTAAGCTCTTTTATCAGAGGCTCAATGCTCTCTTTAGTCTGGGGGTAAGTATCTATTACCTCTTGAAAATACTTTATAGCATTTTCCTTATCTCCGATTTCCTTGTAATACAAAGCTAAATTCATTAACAAATCATAGTTTCCAGGCAAAACCTGGAGTCCTTTTTTATACAATTCAGGAATCTCTGCTTTTTTCTCTGGCATATCATACCAGTAAATTTCAGCCAAAGCAGTATAATGTCTTACTTGGTCTGGCCCGTTCTCAATTGCTTTTAAATAGGCCTGCTCAGCTCCAGAATAGTCTTCTAACCTAACGTAAGTGTTGCCTAAATTCCAAAAAGAAGTATAGTTTTTAGGGCTAACTTCTCCAACTTTAATATAAACATCTCTGGCAGACTGATAATTACCTAATTGATAATAAGTAAAGGCGAAGGTCATTAAAGCGCTGAAGCTTTTTGGATTCTTGTTATAATCCTCTACAGCTAATTCATAATTATTTTTCAATATCTCTAATTGAGCTTCTGAAATATTCTCAGCTTTGGAAAAATCTATTGAATAAGGGAATTCTTCTCCAGTGCCTGGTTCAACGCCTGGAACAGATGGTCTGTTTTTTGAGAAATAGAAAACACCCCCACTAATCAAAACAGCAATTCCTAATAT
>CAYOZF010000030.1:0-3753 GCA_964408385.1 uncultured Candidatus Saccharibacteria bacterium
AAAACAAGTTTTCCTTTAAAAAAGAGGGATTATTATCTTAGCGTTGGAAAAGCTTCTGATTTAAAAGACACTAAAGAACGTATATTATTCAGATTCTTTGAAATTTTTCCTGGAGCTATCTCCTGGCTGATTTTATTTCTAATTGTCTTCCTTTCCTGGAAAGTTCCTTTCTGGGCTTCTATTTTTATTATAGTCTTTGTAATCTTCTGGTTCTTAAGAACAATCTATTTTTCTTTTCATCTCTGGTCTGGCTATAGAAAAATGGCTGAGCATGAAAAAACCAACTGGCTGGAAAAAGTAAAGGAAATAAAAAACTGGGAAAACATCTATCATTTAATTGTAATCCCAATGTATAAAGAGCCGTTTGAGGTTGTCAGGGACGGATTGAAAAGTCTGGAAAATACAGATTATCCAAAAGACAAGATGATTGTTATTCTGGCTTGCGAGGAAAGAGCTAGGAATCTTGTCCAAGCAACAGCTGAACGAGCAAAAAAGGAATTTAACACAAAATTCTTTAAATTTGCTGTTACCTGGCATCCAAACAATCTACCAGGAGAAATCCCAGGAAAAGGATCTAATGAAACCTGGGCAGCTAAAATAGCTAAAAAAGAAATCATTGATTCTCTAAAAATCCCTTATGAAAAGATAATCTTCTCCCCTTTTGATGTTGATACTTGTGTTTTTCCTAAATACTTCAGCTGTCTGACCTATCTTTACCTGACCTCAAAAAAACCAACCAGAACAAGCTTCCAGCCTGTTCCTTTATACATTAATAATATCTGGCAGGCTCCAGCCATTTCCAAGATATTTTCTTTTTCTTCAACCTTCTGGCATACTATGAACCAGGAAAGACCGGAAAAGCTGGTCACTTTTTCATCTCATTCAATGAGTTTTAAAGCTCTGGTTGATGTTGGGTTTAAACAGACTAATGTTGTTTCTGATGACTCAAGAATTTTCTGGCAGTGTATTTTAAGATATGATGGAGACTATCAGGTCCAACCTCTTTACTATCCTGTTTCCATGGATGCTAATGTAGCTAAGAACTTTTTCAGAACCCTATACAATATATTCAGACAGCAGAGAAGATGGGCTTATGGAGTAGGAGATATTGCTTATTTTCTTTTTGGTTTTTTAAAGAATAAAAAAATCCCTTTAAAAAAGAAGATTTCTTTGAGCCTGGAATCAATTGAAGGCCATATTTCCTGGGCTACAGCCAGTATTATGATATTCCTTCTAGGATGGCTTCCTCTGGTTTTAGGAGGACCAGAATTCTCCCATACTATGCTCTCCTACAACCTGCCTAAGATAATCAGTACGGTTATGACCTATACCATGATTGGTCTGGTCAGCTCTATTTATATCAGCTTTCTTCTCTTACCCCCTAGACCTCCTAATTATGGAAGATATAAGTATTTAATCTTTCTACTAGGCTGGCTCTTATTCCCCATAATGATGATCTTCTTCGGCTCTCTGCCTGCTTTAGACGCCCAGACCCGTTGGATTCTGGGAAGATATATGAACTTCTGGGTTACTGAAAAACACAGATAATTATTCTAAATGAACCTTTTGCCTGAATCTGGATAATTTTGCCCGCAACTGCGGGTATTTTTTTAATTCCGGGTCTTTCTGCAATATTTCTTTTGCTGACTGCCTGGTCTTTTCAACCAAAGAAATATCTTTAAAAGAACTCATCATTAAATCAGGAATACCCCACTGCCTGGTACCGCTGAAATCTCCCGGACCCCTAATAGCTAAATCTTTTTCCGCTAAGGCAAACCCGTCTTCAGACTCTATCAGAGCTTTTAATCTCTGGTAGGTCTTTTTGGCTGAAGAGTCAGTAAATAATAAACAATATGACTGATACTCTGAACGGCCTACTCTTCCTCTGAACTGATGGAGCTGAGCCAAACCAAATCTTTCTGCTCCTTCAATCACCATTACTGTTGCATTAGGAACATCAATTCCTACTTCAACCACAGAAGTTGAAACCAAAATATCTGTTTTTTTTCTTTTAAAATCTTTCATTATTGTTTCTTTTTCTTTAGGAGTCATTTTCCCATGGAGCATTGCTAATTTTAAATCAGGAAAAATCTTCTTAGATAATTTTTCGTATTCATCTTTAACAGCTTTTACCTTAGCCCAGCTTAATTTAGCTTCAG
Organism: uncultured Candidatus Saccharibacteria bacterium; assembly: GCA_964408385.1. Lineage (GTDB taxonomy): Bacteria > Patescibacteriota > Minisyncoccia > Minisyncoccales > GWA2-38-27 > CAYOZF01. The sequence goes on from CAYOZF010000030.1 coordinate 2,160, forward strand.
AAAGTTCTTTGTCTTCATTTTTTTCTATTCTTGGACAGATTATGAAAGCCTGTCTACCTTTTTTAATTTCCTTTTTTATAAAATCATAGGTTTCTTTTCTTTTATTCGGCTCAATTATTTTAGTGATTACTTTTTTCCTTCCTTTAGGAAGCTCGTCAATTAAAGAAAGGTCTAAATCTCCATAAATAGTCAAAGCCAGAGTTCTAGGGATAGGTGTAGCGGTCATTGAAAGCAAATGGGGAATGATGTTCTGGTTCCGGCAAAGATGAGCTCTTTGCTCTACTCCAAAACGATGCTGTTCATCTAAAACAACTAATCCTAGTTTCCCAAACTTTACCTTATCCTGAATTAAGGCATGGGTTCCAATCAAAACATCTATTTCTCCACTTAGGGTTTTTTCCAGAAGCTTTCTTCTGGAAATCTCTATTACCTGATTGTTCAGCTTTTTAGAACGGAGCTGGTCCTGCTTTCCGGTTAACAAGCCGATATTAATCTTAAAATCAGAAAAAAGATTAGCTATTTCCTGAAAATGCTGTTTAGCCAGGATTTCAGTTGGAGCCATAAAAGCTGTCTGATAGTTCTGCTTGGCTGTATTTAGAGCAGCCATAGCTGCCACAACTGTTTTCCCAGAGCCAACATCTCCTTCCAAGAGCCGGTTCATTGGTCTGGGGATCTCCAAGTCCTTGAGAATCTGCCAGGATGATTTTTTCTGAGCATCAGTCAAATTAAAAGATAATGATTTAACAAAGTTCTGGATTATTCTAAGCTTAGTTGGGATGGGAACTGACTCTTCCTGATTCAAGAGATTTCTTTCTCTTAAAACAAATAGTTCTATAAAGAACAATTCTTCAAAAGAAAACCTTTCTAGGGCTTTTTGGGAAAGCTCTAAAGAAGTAGGGAAATGAACTTCCCATAAAGCTTGCTGAATAGGCATTAAATCAAACTTCTTTATTATTTCTTTAGGCAGGGTTTCTTTAACCTGGCTTCCCAGCCTTGTTAAAAGAGGCTTTAAAATAAACCTTAGCCAGCGAGAGGACAAGCCAGCTGTTTCCGGATAAACAGGGATTAATCTGCCAGTATGAGTTAGGTTTTTAGCATCTCCTTTTTCATAAATAGGATTGGAGAGAAATATGCCTTTTTTTGAAGCTGTAGCCTTGCCTGATAAAAAGACTTTATCACCCTTTTTTAAAGTCTTAGTTAAAAAGGGCTGGTTAAACCAGACTACTTTTACTGCTCCTGTTTTGTCTTCTATAATCGCTTCAGTGATAAACATTCTCTTTTTCCAGGTCCGAATAGTGTTAATCTCAAGCACTGTGCCGTTAATTGTACAAATCTCATCAAGCTTTATCTTGGAAATAGGAATTAAATTAGAAAAATCCTCATACTTTCTAGGAAAGTGAAAAAACAGATCATTAATTGTCTTAATGCCCAATCTTTTTAATCTCTTCTTAAAAACAGGGCCAATACCAGTAATATTCTCGATAGGAGTAGAAAGATTCATATAATGTAGTATATGAAAAATGTCTTGTTAAGACAAGGCATTTCTTCTCTGCGATCGAAAAATGTCTTGTTAAGACAAGGCATTTCTTCTCTG
>CAYOZF010000031.1:0-1572 GCA_964408385.1 uncultured Candidatus Saccharibacteria bacterium
AGGCATAATAAACCACAACAGCAGAAATGATTGAACCCATAACTGGCTTAGCCAACTCGTCAGTAAAGTTAGCTCCTTTGTATTGTCCTTTAGCTCTGGCATATCCTAAGCGAAGAAAGTTTAATGGAGTCATCTCTAATCCAAACTTAGCGATATTAACAGGAGTTCTGATAAAAGGTATTATATATTTTAAACCTGGTATTTTGTTTCTAATATCAGATATTGCCTTTCCAGCTTTACCCAAAGGCTTTTGGAATGTTCTATAAAGTTCTTCCGCTTTAGCAGCTTCAAGCATTTGAGGAGTAGGGTCTTCTAATAATTCAACTATTCTATTTACTTTATCTGCTCCTTTTAATCCTTCTTTAGCCGCTTGCCTATAAGCCTGAGTGTATAGTTCGGCTTGAGAGTTTAATGCTTTGAAAAACTCGTCTTCTGCCACTAAAAACTTTCCAGGAGTTCTTACAATTTCTCCTAGTATTCCTTTAATAGCTGCTCTTTGAGCCACTTCTAATTTAGTTTCTGCCTCAACAGGCAATCCGTCTTTAAAAATACTTAATGCTTTTCTTATTCCTTCTGATAATCCTTGAGTCATTCCCCAAATATCAGCAGCCATTTCTCCTAAGAATCTTTCTCTCGGAGTTCCAGTAATTGTTGCTCTTAAAAAATCTAAACCTGTTCCAATTCCTCTTGTTGGAATAGCTGACAATCTAACTAAGCTGTTTGAAGTCATATTTACCAAATGAGTTTTAGGGTTTGACAAAATACTATTTACCCAGTATTCAAAAATCTTGTCTGTTGTCTTGGCTTTGGTAATACTTCTAAGAAACTTATTCATTGCTATAAAGTCAGTCGGGTCAATCATTGCTACTCTCTTAGCCATTTCTTCTGATAACTCTTTTCCTCCAGTAATATCTAAAACCCTTTTATAGAAATCTGTTTCTCCTGGCTGGGCTTTTATTCTTAAGGCACTCAAAGCTCTTCCTGCCTCAGCAGTTGCTCCTGAAACTTCTGCTTGAATAGCAGCGTGCTTCTGTAAAGCCTGCCTGAAATTAAATAAGGCTTCATCTGAATTAGTTTCTCTGGCTATCTTAGACAACCTGGAAACCTCTTGAGCAGAAGAAACCATTAAATCTCTGGCGGCAGTTAATTGTTCTGCGTTTAGAACTTTTCCTTTGTTTCTTTTAAGCAGTTTATCTGTAGTCATATTCAGAGAATCAGCAATCTCTTTTGTCTGAATATGGGTAATTGTTCCTCTCCTAGCTTCATCTATCAAACCAGCATATCCTTTAGCAGTGTCAGCAATTATAGCTTTGACATCATCAACCGCTATTATATTTTTAAGATTAGGAGTTAAGTCTTTACTTAATGCTTTTCCAGCTTCGGAAACTGGTTTTGCTGGAACTTCTTTAATCCCTAAACCAACAGGTCTGAAAGTATAACCTTGATAAGGCTCAGTTGGAATTGTTCCTGCTTTTTCTGGCAATAAACCTGCTGTTCCTACATAAGAAACTCCTCCTGGCTTTCCGAGTTGAGAGATTGGTTTTTCTAATTGCTCGGCAACCTTCCCTGCTT